>JAVHRR010000050.1:0-6222 GCA_036171775.1 Minisyncoccota bacterium | reverse complement strand
TATAAAGTCCAGCCAAAGTATTACGTTCAGCCACCTTTGTATTGTGTGTTTGCGAGTCAGAAATATCAATTGTATTTAATTCTGCATCAATATTTTTAATAGTGACCATCATACTATCAGCGGAAGATTTATATTTAGCAATTTTATCTTTCAAACTTTTTTCGGGTTCATTACAGCCTGAAATTGGTTTACCGAAAATTTGAGCAGCTATCCAAACACTCTGGCCATTATATATACCACGCTCAGCATAAATGCCTATTTCTGTATAATTTTTGTTTAAAATATTTGCTCTGTGCCCAGGACTATTCATCCATGCTGTTACAAGCCCTTTTGATCCATCAAAATTACCCAAAGCAATATTTTCCCCTATTGTAATATATGTATAACTGTTTTTTGCGGCTTCTTTCGAAACATTGTCACCTGTTGGAGAATTGTGTTCAAAATAACTTTTTGTAAACATATCTTTAACTCGAATTGCTGCAATGTTTTTTAAAATAGAATTTTCTTTTAGATTTATGAGGTTTGAATCATTATTTTTCCTTTCAAGATTAGTCCAGAAAATTGCTTGGCTAATACTCAAATCGTTTCCATTTGCGGCAAAATCTGGAATATAAACATCAGGTGTTGGATTATTTACGGACGATGTGCTTAAAGTTTCTGTTTGCGACACTACTGTATTTCCGTTTAATGTCTGTAATTTTGCTGAGGTGATTTTATCTGATGTGTCGGGGGTTGAGTACGATGTGCAAATTCTTTTTCCAAGATTTGTCCTAAACTCCCCTTCTTTCCACTCACCACTAGAAATAGATAATATATATTGTCTACAAAAATCCTTCTTTATTTGTCCAACTACATTGTTATTAAAAAAACTTATTAAGCTGGAAACACTTTCAGTAAGAGTAGCGGCTTTGGCTTCGTTTGCACAAAAAGCAGCTGATAATAAAATCAGTGCTGTTACTAATATTTGTCTATTGTTTTTTATAGAAAACATCATATTCACCCGAGAAAATTTTTGTTGATAAAAATGTGTTGAGGTTAAATAATTAAGTAATTATTTGTCTCTATATATCTCCTAAAAAGGAAGACGGGGTTACTTCTCATTTTCAACACGTCAACAAAAACTTTAACGGGTCAATTATACAACATAAATATAAAGTGCACTACAAATGCATTATTCTTGCTTCTGGTTTGTTTCCAAAAAATCATACTGGGTGTTATAATTGGGTCATGAAATTTTTAAAGACCTACCTTGGTTATCTAAAATGGCACTATGGCAAAGCTTTAATAACCACTTTCTCTTTTTGGAAAAATATCCTGGTTTTTTTGTTTGTTTATTTCTCAATAGGACCTTTGTTCGGTAACTTTTTTACTCCATGGAAAAGGCTCGCGGATAGTTATCCAGAAAAATTTAGCTTTAAAACATACCTCTCTGCCTTTCTTGCAAATACAATCATGCGAACTGTAGGTATGGTTTTAAGATTAATAATTATACTTTTCGGCGTTGCTTGTTGTATTGCATTTATAATATTCTTACCAATATCTATCGTAATATGGCTTGCACTTCCATTAATAATTATATTTTTAATAGTTTCTGGTCTTATATTAATAATATTTTCTTAAAATCAAAAAACTATGAATATAACCGATTTTCTTAAACAAAGTTCTATATATAATGTGCTGGCTACAGAAGCAATAGTTTCTGAGGATTTTAGACTTCAGCTTTCTAAGATTTCCAAAATAATAATATCTGTATTAGTATTTGTTTTGTTATTTATATATTTTACAAAAAGTCATCCAAGATTTGTCGAGTTTAAAGTTTTTATAGATCAATATCATATTGTAAATAGAATTTTCGGGATAATTTTAGTAAATATTGGTGTCTATATATATTCACAGTTGGCAAAATTTTATTATTCATCTACATACTACTTTGAGAAAATAATTGGCAACAAATACACTAGAGACGAATTTTATACTTTCTCAGCTGGAAGGATTCTTTACCGCGGCCAAAAAACAGATATTTTACATGGTTTTATCGAGTCAAGATTGGGAAGGTTTATTTTCTTAAGATTGGGTATTAGTTTAAAAGATTCTAGAGCATTTTTAAGTAAACAAAAAACTATTCTTAAAGAAGATGTTCCGGTACCAGAAGGTGAAATATTAAAAATTAAAGATATTGCAAAATATTTATATTCAACAAAAAAAGAATTTGTTAAATTTTTAAATGATAGAGGTATTACAGATAAGGAACTTTATGGAGCTATTGATTGGGCAATATATGAGATTGAGACGAGCGAATACACATCTCAATGGTGGAGACCAGAGGCACTAGCCAGAACAAAAAGCATAGCTGAAGACTGGTCTTTTGGACAAACTTTTCTTTTAAACAAGTACAGTAGAAATCTTCTAAATGATCAAGAGGTAGGCTCAGAGGCCATGTCCTTTTCAAATAGAGATGCGGAGATAGGTCAGATAGAAAATGCTTTATCAAAGTCTGTTGGTTCAAATGCTTTACTTGTGGGAGAACCCGGGCAAGAAAAAATGCAGGTTATATGGAGTTTGTGTAGAAATATTAAAAACAAAAAAACTTCTTCAGCTTTACAAAACAAAAAGCCAGTACTTCTTATAGCAAATATAATAATTTCAGCTTGCAAAGACAAAACATCTTTGGAAGATCAGCTTAGTAGGATTTTCATGGAAGCTGTAAAAGCAGGCAATATTGTTTTAATAATAGACAACATTACAGAAATATTTAAACATGCCGAAAGCCTAGGCAGTGACTTTATAAACCTTATATCCCCTTTTGTTTCAAGTTCTGGCGTACAAATAGTTGCACTTGTGAATACTTCTGACTTTCATCAATACTTTGAGTCAAACAAAGCTTTAGTAAACAATTTTGAGGCAGTTTTAGTTAGACCACTAAATACCCAAGAAATAATACAAATAATATATTCGGCTGCATTAGAGGCCGAAAGGGTCTATGACGTATTCTTTACCTATCAAGCGGTTGCTGAGCTTGCAAACAGTGCTAGCTATTATTTTTCAAATGGTGTTTCCTCAGACAAAGCGATGGACCTTCTAAATGAAATAATTCCTTGGGCAAAAAGAAATAGTTATAATTTAGTTGGTAAAAATGAAGTTCTAGAATATATTGAACAAAAAACAAATATTCCTACAAGTGGAAAAATATCATCAAAAGAGAAAGACAAATTAGTAAATCTAGAAAAGCTTATTGGTCAAAGAGTTATTGGTCAAAATGATGCTGTATTAGCCGTCAGTAATGCCCTCAGAAGAGCTAGGACTGGTGTGCGAAATCCAAACAAGCCAATTGGATCATTTCTATTTCTTGGTCCTACTGGTGTAGGTAAAACAGAGACTGCCAAAGCACTCGCATATGTATTTTTTGGTAGCGAAGACAATATGATGAGATTAGATATGTCAGAATATCAGTCTGATGACGCAATGGACAAGCTGATTGGTTCCTTTACATCAGGCAAACAAGGGATACTTTCGAGCATGATTCGAGAAAAACAATACGGTGTCATACTACTTGATGAATTCGAGAAAACAAATAAAGACGTATTAAATCTTTTTTTACAAATTCTTGATGAAGGTTTCTTTTCAGATATGACGGGTCAGAAAATAAATACTAGAAATATTATGTTTATAGCCACATCAAATGCTGCTGCTGATACAATATTTGCTGCAGTTAATGCTGACAAAAATCCCAAAGATTCTACAGACGTTATTATTTCAGAAATTGTTAGCAAAGGAATATTTAAACCGGAACTTATAAACCGTTTTGATTCTACAATTATTTTTAAACCTCTTGAAAAAGTAGACTTGCAGCAAATTGCAAAAATAATGTTAATGAAGGTTTCAAACAGAATGATAGAAAAGGGTCTAAAGTTTGATATATCTGATGCTCTTATCGACTATGTTGTAGAAAATGGCTCGAACAAAGCTTTTGGTGCAAGACCAATGAATAGATTTATACAAGACTCAGTTGAGGGTAGTGTCGCAAATCTTATTCTTAATGGTCAGGCTGTTCCAGGAAAAGTTATAAAGTTTTCTATTGACGGAAAAGATTTATCAGAAAAAGTTTCATAAAGATTTATATGTTTTTAACATTATTCTCAACAATATCTTCTATAATAGCCGTGGTCATTGTTTTCCTTTTTGCTATTGAAAAATTTAGTAAACAAGTTCAGTTCTTAATTGGGGAAAAATTTAAAATATCAATAGAAAAATTTACCAATACACCCGTTAGAGGTGTCGTAGTCGGAACTGTTCTTTCCTCTATTTTGCAATCCAGTTCGGCAGTAAGTGTTCTTGTTATTTCATTTGTTGAAGCTGGTCTTTTACCATTTACAAACAGTCTTGGAATAATTATTGGTACAAATATCGGAACAACTATTACCAGTCAGTTGGTAGCCTTTAAACTATTAGATATTGCACCGTATATTCTTATACTTGGTTTTATTTTAATGAAGATAAAACATAAGTATCAACATGTCGGAAAACCAGTATTTTATTTTGGGTTAATATTTTCTTGTTTGTTTATTATATCTGTGATCACAAGTAATTTAAATCAAAATGAATTTCTTTTATCTATCATCGGTCAAACTTCGAATTTGTTTTTCGCAATTATGGTTGGTTTTTTTGTATCAACAATGTTGCAATCTAGTTCAATAACGACAAGTATTATTGTTATTTTGGCCAGTCAAGGCATTTTAAATTTTGATCAAGCTTTTGGAATAATACTTGGAACGAACATTGGTACAACTACTACCGCGATACTTGCCTCGTTGGTTACTGGTAAACAAGGAAAAAGAGTTGCTTTAGCTCACTTTATATTTAATTTTGTTGGTGTATTGATATTCTTGCCTTTTGTTCCTATTTTTTCAGACTTCATAAGCGGCCTACCTTTAAGTGTCGCTGTACAAGTTGCAACATCACATCTGATTTTCAATGTCATAATTGGAGTTATTTTCTTAATATTCTTTAAACAATACAACCAGCTGATACACAAGATTATTAAATAATTATTACACATGATAAATAAAATCCATGGTTGGGCAAAAGACTATCTGCAAGCAGCCCATGCTCATGTGCATGCAGTGCTAGTTAAAAAACCACCTAAACATTTTTTAGGACACATTGTTCATGGGAAAAAACCGATAATACTAATTCCTGGCTATTTAGAAAAATGGAATTTTTTAAGAACCATAGCAAATCCACTTTCACACGCTGGTCATCCTATTTATGTAGTTAAAAACCTTGGTTATAATTCAAAAGAAATCCATTTTTCTTCCAAATTAGTTTTTGAGTTAATAAATGAATTTAATTTGAAAGACGTCGTTATAATTTCTCATAGTAAAGGAGGACTTATTGGCAAATATATGTTGTCATTTAATAATGATGACGGTGTTATCGAAAAGTTAATAGCAGTTGCAACTCCCTGGGCAGGTAGCAATATCGTTAAACTTGTTCCACATAAAAGTGCGAAGGAGCTTCATCCTAAAAGTGAGATAATTGAGAAACTAAAGCAACAAGACAAAATCAATCACAAAATTGTTTCAATCTATGGTGTATATGACAATCACGTCTGGCCAACAAAAAGTTGTCACCTAGATGGTGCCAAAAATATTGAAGTAAATACACACGGTCACCACACGATACTTTTTGATAAAGAAGTAGTTAAAATTATTGAAAAAGAATTTGAAATAAGTAAATAAATGAAAACTGACCAGGTCTCTTACGAGATCTGGTCAGATGAGCATTTATTGAGTGCCCTACTCAGGTTAATACGTGAACTTTAGGCCAAACAGTTCCTGAATCAGGCCTTTGTTCTGAACTACCGTTCCCCAAAGTGTAAGGTTACCAGCCTTAACCTGGAGGTATGGGCCGGTTCCGAAGAACCGTTTTGAGAAAACACCGACAGCGACATTATCCTTGTAGATTTTCGCTGTTGCTAAGTGTTTATACCAGTACCCAGACCCGCCTTTCTCATAGATCGAAAGGGCGCTTAAGCTTCCCTTACCAACCCATATCGAACCGGCTTTCCGAAGCTCCGCGAAGCCAGACTCTCTGCCTATGCTGGCAGAAACCCCACCCATTTCGCGGGCGAGTAGGTCGGGCCGACGTAGGCCTCAGACCAGCGTTCGCCCGTCAGTGACCAGGCGGACCAGCTCAGTGTCCCGGGCGTCCCGTGGATGTAGG
>JAVHRR010000049.1:0-6302 GCA_036171775.1 Minisyncoccota bacterium | reverse complement strand
AAAATAAATGTAAAAAGATATAAAGAACAGATTTCAATGATCGGTCTAAATTATGATTGGGACAGAGAGATCAACACTACAGATCCAAAATATTATAAATGGACTCAGTGGATTTTCTTGCAGCTATTTAAAAAAGGTTTAGCGTTTGAATCATCAGAACCTATCAATTGGTGTCCTTCATGCAAAACAGGTCTTGCAAATGAAGATTTGGAAGATGGAAAGTGTGAAAGATGTGGAACTGCGGTAGAGAAGAAGCCAATAAGACAATGGGTACTTAAAATTCGTGATTATGCAGACAGACTTCTTGAAGATTTGAAAGATTTGAACTGGCCAGAGCATGTGAAGGAATCCCAGAAGAATTGGATTGGTAAAAGCGAAGGTGCTAAGTTGTGGTTCAACGTAGCCAATTCCGATGAAAAGATATATGTATTTACAACAAGACCAGACACTTTGTATGGTGTTACTTATGTTGTTTTAGCTCCAGAAAATAAATTGGTTCAAAGCCTAAAACCTCAAATTAAAAATTGGAAGGAAGTAGAAGAGTATATTAAAAAGACAAAAATTAAATCTGAGATTGAACGCACAGCAGAATCTAAGGAAAAAACAGGCGTAAGGCTTGAAGGTGTGATTGTAAAACACCCTATAACAAAAGAAATAATCCCTGCGTATATTTCCGATTATGTTCTGGGACATTACGGTACCGGCGCAGTTATGGCAGTTCCCGCACACGATGATCGAGACTATGCTTTTGCAAAAAAATATAATTTACCAATCAAAGAGGTTGTTATAGAAACTTTTGGAGAGATTTTGAGTGAACCGACGCGCAGAGATGTGGTAAAGGCAGTGATAATTAAAGGTAGCAAAGTCTTATTGGTTAATGAAGGTGATGAACAATATTCATTACCTGGGGGTTCATATGAATTAGGTGAGAATGATAATGAAGCTCTTTCACGAGAAATTATTGAAGAAACTGGATATGAGAATTTTAAAATAAATGATTATCTTGGAAGTATAGAAAGGTTCTATAGAAAAGATATGAAAAATAATACTGGCGAAAATAGAGTTAGAAGGGTTGCAGGATACAAAGTTGAATTATTAAACGAAGAAAAAGCAAAAATTCCATATAAATATATATTGGAATCAAAATGGTTTGAGATGAATGAAGCTGTTAAAATATTAGAAAAAACTGACTATAATGCTGAAGCTTTATTTATTCAAAAAATATTAGATAAAATATATAGTTATACAGGAAAAGGAATCATGATTAACTCTAACCACTTTGACGGAATCGATAATGAAAAAGCAAAGAAGGAAATTACAGATTACGCAGGCGGGGAAATGACAACAACTTATAAATTGCAAAATTGGGTGTTCTCTCGACAAAGATATTGGGGAGAACCAATTCCACTTATTCATTGCGAAAAGTGCGGAGTTGTACCAGTGCCAGAAAAAGATTTACCACTCAAACTTCCCAAAATTAAATCATATGAGCCTACAGGCACAGGGGAGTCACCACTTTCTGCTATTTCAAAATGGGTAAATACAAAATGTCCTGTTTGTAAAGGAAAAGCGAAAAGAGAAACAAACACAATGCCTCAATGGGCGGGTTCATCTTGGTATTATTTGAGATATATGGACTCTAAAAATAATAAAGCACTCGTAAGTCCTAAAGTTGAAAAATATTGGGCACCAGTAGATATGTATGTCGGTGGAACCGAACACGCTACGAGACATCTTATTTATGCAAGATTTTGGCATAAGTTCTTGTTCGATATTGGCGTGGTGAGTACAAAAGAACCTTTTAAACAGCTTAAGAATCAAGGAATGGTACTCGGTTCAGATGGAAGAAAAATGGGTAAGAGATGGGGAAATGTTGTAAACCCAGATGAAGTCGTAAAAAATGTTGGCGCCGATACTTTGAGAGTATACGAATCTTTCATGGGACCTTTTGAACAAGAGATATCTTGGAGTACAGACAGTATGGTGGGATCTCGAAGATTTTTGGACAAAGTTTGGAGACTTCAAGATAAAGTTGTAAATAAACATGTAGATAGCGAGAATGTTATTTTATTGTTAAACCAAACAATTAAAAAAGTGGGTGAGGACATAGAATCCTTCAATGCAAACACCGCGGTATCTTCAATGATGATTTTTACAAACCTTTTAGAAAGTCAGGAAAAAATTAGTAAGAATACATATTTAAATTTTATTAAAATTCTTTCACCTTTTGCCCCACACATTTGTGAAGAAATCTGGGAGACTCTTGGAAACAAAAAATTAATTGTTTTAGAAAAATGGCCGAAGTATGATGAAACAAAGCTGGTATCATCAAAAGTTAAAATAGTTGTTCAAGTAAATGGAAAAGTAAGATCCACGATTGAAGTACCTCTAGACTCACAACAAAATGATGTTGAATCAGCAGCGTTGAAGAACGAGGCTGTTGCTAAATGGGTAGAAGGTAAGAAAATTATTAAAAAAATCTTCATTAAAAACAGAATAATCAATTTTGTAGTTTAGATATTTTGCACTAGTTTTTCTACATGTTTGTAAATCTATTTTGTTGTAAAGAGGGCTTATTTTGTCAAAATACGTTATTTTATATGGTTATTAGAAAAACCATAACAAGATTTGTTCTCGGGTCAATAGACAGTTGACTCTATTCTCAATATATGATAGTATAAAGTAGTAAATATTAGAGCGCGATTTTTAATTATTAATATATGAAAATAACATTAAGCTTTAAACCAAAACAGTCAGTAAAGAAACTTCTTCTTGCACTACAAGAAAGATCAAGAGATATTATTATCAAAAGATATGGTCTAGGAAAGAATCCTGATCACATGACTTTAGACGCTATTGGAAAAGCTTACGGTATTACAAGAGAGAGAGTAAGACAAATAGAAAATCACGCGATAAATGCTATTAGAAAGTCAAAGAACTACGCAGAAGAAAAACCTGCTTTTGATGAAATAGAAAAAATAATTTCTAGCCTCGGAGGAATTGTAGTTGAGGAGGATTTACTAGATATTATTTCTAAAGACCCAAGTACACAAAGTTGTATAAACTTTTTGCTTGTTGTCGGTTACCCATTCAATAAAATAAAAGAAGATGAAGATTACAAATACAGATGGTTTATAGATAGCAATCTTGCAGAAAAGATACACGGTTCTCTAAAGAAGCTTTATGAAAATCTAAAAGACGACCAACTTGTAGCCGAACAAGAAATGATTAGAAATTTCTTAGGTTATGTTGAAGGTGTTTCTGAACAGTACAGAACAGAAGAGATTGCAAAGAGATGGCTCAACCTTTCAAAGAAAATCTCAAAAAATCCTTTGGGTGAATGGGGTAAAACAGTTTCTCCAAACATCAGCATGAAAGGAGTAAGAGACTACGCATATCTTGTAATAAGAAAGCACGGTTCACCAATTCACTTTAAAGAAGTGGCAAAAGCTATCACAACAGTTTTCAATAAAAAAGCACATGTTGCAACAACACACAATGAGCTTATAAAAGATCCAAGATTTGTACTTGTAGGCCGTGGACTTTACGCCCTTTCAGAATGGGGATACATGAGCGGAGTTGTAAAAGACGTTATAAAGAAGGTTTTGGAAAAGAACGGACCAATGACAAAGAAAGAAATCGTTGAGAAGGTGATGAAAGAAAGATATGTTAAAGAAAATACTATCGTTATCAATCTTCAAAACAAGAAATATTTTCATAAAACCAAGGATGGTAAATATGAAATAGCTAAATAATTTCATTTATTAATCAAAAAGCGGGCCGAACGGCCCGCCTTTTTGATTGTGTTTTTTATGCTTGCTCCGTATACTTTTTAACCTTTTCTTTTAATACAAAATTTTGTTATAATATTTAGACAGAACACAAAATGATTAATGATTTTTTAAAATTAGTGGATATAAATTTATTGGTAACTATTGGCAGATATGCGCTAATTATTCTACCTATTGTTTTGCCGATTGTTCTTTTAGTCAAATTTTGGAATATACGCTACAAATGGCTAACATTAAAGTATGTTGAAGCTCAAAAAAGTTGTTTACTGGAGATAAGATTACCCAAAGACATTGCGAGATCACCCGCAGCAATGGAAATATTTTTTTCATACCTTGCACAAGGTGGAGCAGGTAATTGGGGTGAAGCATTTTTAGATGGTGTAACGCGACCTTGGTTTTCTTGCGAGATTGTTTCAACAGGTGGAATAGTGAGATTTTTTATTTGGAGCAGCCAGGCAAAGTATAGAAACCTTATAGAAGCTCAGTTGTATGCGCAATATCCAAATCTGGAAATATTTGAAGCAGAAGATTATACAAAAGATTTTTATTATGACAGTGAAAAATTGTCTATGGCAGGTGTTCAATACACGCTTACAAAAGCAGATCCGTTTCCAATAAAGACTTACATTGATTATGGTTTGGAAGGAGGTGGTGGCGATGAGTCTAGTATAGACCCTATTACTCCTGTTATTGAATATTTAGGATCATTAAAAAAGGGAGAAAATGCTTGGATACAGATACTATTTCAAAAAAATGAAGAAGAGGGCGTTTTTCATGGGAAGTGGACAAAACCAAAAACTCTTAAAGATAAAATAAAAGCTGAAATTAAGAAAATCAAAGACGCATCAACACCTAAAGGTGGCGACAGCAAAGCACCAAGTCCATCAAAGGGCGATCTAGAAGCTATTGCTGCGATTGAGAGAAGCGCGGGGAAAACTTCGTTTGATTGTATGATAAGAAGCTTGTATGTAGCGGAAAAAAGCGCATTCACACCTACAAACATAGGTGGATTGATAGGGGGATTAAAACAATTTAGCTCAAATACATTAAATGGTTTTAAACCACAGATTACAGCTAGTGTTTCAAATTTAAAGAAAGATTTGTCCAGAGTATTTACATTTATGAAAAAAGGCATGGATGAAGAAATTGACGGTATCAAAAAAGATTTATTTTATGCATATAAATTGAGATCTTATTTCCAAGGCCCATATAAAAATTATGGTGGAAAGCCATTTGTTCTAACAACAGAGGAGCTGGCTACGATCTTTCATTTTCCAAGCAGAATGGTTGCCCAAACACCAACATTACAAAGGGTTGGATCGAAAAAGTCAGAGGCACCTTCAAATTTGCCTATATAAAATAAATTTAAAGTGAAAAGAGTAAAAAGTAAAATTAATTCATGCAAGAAGAACAACAACAAGTAGAAACTTACCATCCAATTTTCTTTTCAAGACAATATAGGGCGATATCAATAGGCGCAGTAGCTCTTTTTTTTATGGCCGCATTTTATATTAATTTCTGGGCTGCTCCAAAAGATTTTCCGCTTGGTATGATATATGATTTAAAATCAGGACAAACACTGTCTACAGTGTCGAATAATTTTCAGAAACTTAATGTCATCAGATCAGATTTTTGGTTCAAATCATTTGTATACATTTTTACTTTTGGAAAAGTAAAAGTAATAGAAGGAGACTATGCTATGCCAAATAAGCAAGATGTTTTGAATATTGCATGGAGAGTATCTAGAGGACTTCTTGAAATTGTTCCTGTTAAAACAACTTTACCTGAAGGATTAAATTCGTTTGAGATCGCAGATATTTTGTCTAATAATTTCCCATCTTTTAACAAAGTTGAATTTTTAAATATTGTAGAAAAAGAAAAGCTCGAGGGTTATCTTTTCCCAGATACATATTTCATTATGCCAAATGCAAAAGAGAGCGAAGTTATAAAAATAATGAACGATAATTATAATAGAAAAATATCGGAGGTTAGCGACGATATTAAAAAGTTTGGCAAATCAGAGTCTGATGTTATTAAAATGGCTTCAATAATTGAGGAAGAAGCAAGGACTACTGAATCTAGAGAAATAGTAGCTGGAATACTTTGGAAAAGAATTTCTATCAACATGGCTTTACAAGTTGATTCTTCTTTTAAATATATAAACGGAAAGACGACCGCAACTCTTACAACAGACGACCTTAAAATTGACTCACCATACAATTCATATACGAGAAGAGGATTACCACCTACTCCTATATCAAACCCTGGTCTTGAGGCAATAAAGGCCACTATTAACCCTAAAAAATCACCTTACATGTATTTTCTTACAGACAATGATGGAAATATGCATTACGCCGTCACTTTTGATGAACACATAGCGAACAAGCTAAAATATCTGAAATAATAGAAAACGCCTGGGATCTGAATCCAGGCGTTTTTTTAGTGCCGCTGAGGGCGAATCTCTACGTATTTGATCTGTCCTGAGATCACGACATCAAGGTTGATTATGAG
>JAVHRR010000048.1:0-6309 GCA_036171775.1 Minisyncoccota bacterium | reverse complement strand
TTCCCATTCTTGAAGCAGCATTTATACGAGGCGAAATCATAAAACCAATATCATCCTCCACAATATTTTTTTGATCAATTTTGATAATATTTAGAAGTCTTTGAAGTCCTGGACGTGGAGATTTTCTTAAAACTTTTAGTCCAAAATATGCGAGCAGTCTATTTTCGCCTATAAGGGGCACCATATCGGAGACTGTGGCGATCGCCACCATATCTAAAAGCCACTTTTCCCAACCCGCTGTAAGACAGGTTGCCCCGAGCATGGTCGAGGGGTTTTTTTGTATTTTAATTGTTAAAGCCTGTACAAGTTTAAACACGACTCCCGCACCGCAAAGGTTTTTGTCAGGATATTTACAATCCTTTTGTTTACTATCAAGTATTGCAAGTGCGTGTGGAAGTTCTTCTTTGCCTTTTTCATTGATACCTGGTAAATGGTGGTCGGTAATTATCAAATCTATTTTGTATTTCCGTATTTTCTTCGCCTCTTCCACATCTGCAATCCCGCAATCAATAGTAATGATCAAATCAACTTTATTTTTAGCAAACTCATCTATCGCTTCATCATTAAGACCAAAACCTTCAAGGACTCTGTGTGGAATATAATTAATAAAATTGTCATAACCAACTTTTTTAAAGAAATCGTACAATACTACTGCCCCAGGTATTCCATCTGCGTCATAGTCACTGTAAATTACTGTCTTTTCATTCTTTTCTATCGCTTTCAGTATTCTTTCCACAGCAATATCCATACCGAGCATCTTGAATGGATCGTAATTTTCGCTATAAATGGGATTTAGAAAAATTTCTGCTTCCTTTTCTGTTGTTATTCCTCTATAAAAAAGTAGTTTACGCAAAATTTCGCTGTATTTGCCTAGTTCTTTGCTGACTTTGTCTGAAATTTCGTCTCTGACTAAATAATTATTCATTTACCCGAAAAAATTTTACTGATGAAGATGTTATTGTTTTATAGGCTTATATCTCTAAATTTAACCATATTTATATATACAAACATGGTTATGATAAAAGCATCTTCAATAACATCAACAAAAACTTTAACGGGTGAATTATAGCAGATTAAAACAAAAAGAGGGGTTGCTTCGCAGCCCCTCTTTTTATCGCTTTCTTATAATTTTTATTTAATTTCTGATATCAAATCTAAAAAGTTTTCTACTTTTAGACTTTCTCTCCCAACAAGTAGCCCATCAACGTTTCCTTGTTCAAATATATCTTTTGCATTGTTCTTTGTAACAGAACCTCCGTAAAGGATTTTTATTTTGCCAACTTCCTTTGGTCCTAAAATGTCGCTGATCAATCTTTTTATAAAAATAGTTATTTCGTGAAGCTGTTCTGGCTTTATTGCTTCATTTTCTGGTCTACCTATCGCCCAGACTGGTTCATAAGCGATCATAAGATTTTTAATTAGTTTCTTTGGCAGTTTTATTATCGCATCTTCTATTTGCTTTCTAAGTTCATGATAATGGTCCCCGTGTTCGTTTCTTTCTTTCTCGCCAACACACAATATAACTTTTAAACCTTCTTTTAGTGACCCGAGCATTTTCGCTTTTACGACTTCGTCACTATCTAAAGTTGCCCTTCTTTCTGAATGGCCAACCAAAACATACTTAACCTTAGCCGTTTTAAGTAATTCTATACCCACTTCTCCTGTGTGAGATACTCCTTGTCCTACAAATACATCCTGTGCTCCTAAAAATATTTTTTTAGAGAGGGCAATAACTTTAAAAACTTCATTTAAAAATATGAATGGCGGACAGACCACTAGACGTACGTCGCCGAAATTCTTAGCTTTACTGTTTATCTCAAGTATTATTTCTTTTGCTTCTTCTACAGAGCCGGGATTCATCTTCCAATTTGCCACAATTATTTTATTTGCCATGCAAGGATTATATCATTTTAAAAAAGTTTGGTATAATTGACCCGTTAAAGTTTTTGTTGACGTTATTGAAGATGCTTTTATCACAACTATGTTTATATATTTAAATATAGTTATAATTTAGAGATATAGGCTTATAAAACAATAACATCTTCATCAACAAAAATTTTCTCGGGTAAATGGAAAACAAAATATCTTGGAAAGCTCTTGAATATAAAAGGAAAGAAAAAACTGCAGATTGGTATTGGGCAGTGGGTCTTATAGCACTCGTTATAGTGGTGGCATCATTCTTCATGCATAACGCGCTTTTTGGAATATTGGTAATACTTTCTACTATTATTCTTCTTTCTTTTTCTATAATCGCTCCCAAAATAATAGAAGTAAATATAAATCAGAAAGGTGTTGTTGTAGACAAAGAGATGTATCCTTTTGCCACAATTGAAGCATTTTGGGTAGAAAGCATTGATAAAGATAACGAAAAGATACTATTAAAATCAAAAAAGTTAATAATGCCGCTTATCGTCATCCCGCTTGAGGAGCTGCACCATCTAGATGTAAGGGAGTTTTTGCTACAATATCTTCCTGAAGTAGAGATGCACGAACCTTTGTCTCAAAAAATAATGGAAAGATTGGGATTTTAAAAAACTGTCAGCCGTATGGCTGACAGTTTTTTACTTGTGCCCCTGCGTGGAATCGAACCACGATCTGATCCTTCGCAAGGATATATCCTATCCATTGAACGACAAGGGCATAATCAAACAGTATGCAGTTTAAGACAGATATACCAAAAAGTAAAACAACTTAAACAAAAAATACCCTGCTGGGTATTTTTTGTTTAAGTTGTTTATTTTTCTGCTTTTGCTTTGTTCAAGAACAATGTAATTCTTGATTTGTATCTTGCCCCTGCGTTTTTCTTCAAGAATTTTACTTTTACTGCTTTGTCTATTGCTTTGTAAACTTCTGGCATCTTTTTTTCTGCTTCCTTAATTTTCTTTGCTGCTACAAGTTTTTTGATGCTTTTCAAAGCTGCTTCCATAGCATTGTTTCTTCTTGCATTAAAAATCTTCTTTTTTCCTGCTACTCTCAATGCTTTTTTAGCTGATGATGTTATAGGCATAATTAAAATTTAAATATTAAAATGAAAAATGTAAAATTGACTAACGATTACTAATTTACTAACAAATACTAATCAGACACGATGTTTTTTGATAGGTCTATACATTAACACGTTTAACATTCAAAATCAAATGCACTTTGTCATTCCCGCGAAGGCGGGAATCAAGTATTAATTCAAAATCGTCGCACTTATAGGACGATTGCGCGACGCGACTTCGCTAAGTTGACTCTGGATTCCCGCCTTCGCGGGAATGACACAAACAAACCAAATATTTTTTGTGATATAATCTAACAATGATAGCAAAAATAGAAGGCATAGTTTGGGACACAAATGAAAAATTTATAACCGTCGGAGTTGGTGGTATTGGATTTAAAATTTTTGCGCTAGCAGAAACAAAAGAGACTTCTAAAAAAGGTGAAAAGATTTCTTTGTTCACACATTTGGTAGTTCGAGAGGACGCACTAAATCTTTATGGATTTCTTACTGAAGAAGAATTAAAATTCTTTGAAATGATTATTTCTATTTCTGGTATCGGTCCAAAAACTGCTTTAAATGTTTTAAACATAAGTTCTGTTCCTGCATTAAAAAGAGCAATATCAAGTGGCGACACTTCCCACCTTACAAAAGTTTCTGGCATCGGAAAAAAGATTGCAGAAAAAATGGTTTTGGAGCTCAAAGATAAAGTTACAGTTTCTGAAGAAGAAAGTGATGTCATCTTCAGAGATGAAATAGATGCAATCGAGGCATTGAAAACTTTAGGATACAATCCTAAAGATGCACGTGATGCTCTCAGGGAAGTAGAGAAGAAAATTACAAAAACTGGAGACAGAATAAAAGCTGCATTAAAAATCCTAGGAAAGTAGTTTATTAAAACTACAATTTAAACAAAAAGAATTTTCGCTCCGCGAAAATTCTTTTTGTTTTGTTATTTATATTCTTATGTCTTTGCGAGAAGCGTAGCGACGTGGCAATCCAGGTTCGAATTATATGTGAAACAAAATTTAATTTATACCCACTCAACCTGGATTGCTTCGCGTTCGCTCGCAAAGACGTGCCTAATTTTATTTTTGATATAATTTCTGATGTTTATCGCAATAATGTGCGCTCCTTCCACCAACTTTTATTCTTTGTATTGTTCCGCCACAATTTTTCCTCTTACATTTTTCTCCTGTTTTTCTATATACTTTATGAATATTTTGATAGCCTCCTTTTTCACCCATCGGGTTTCTATAATCTGACATTGAGTCACCACCAACTTTTATCGACTCATTAAGAACCTTGATTATATTTTTGTAAATTATTTTTAAAAATCTTTCATCAATATCTTTGACCTTAGATAACGGGTGAATTGATGACATCCACAAAATCTCATCAGAATAAATGTTGCCGATGCCAGAAATAATTTCCTGATCCATCAGTACGGTTTTTATCTTCCCGCCCGTTAAAGTTTTGACTGACGCATTAGACTTTTTGTCTAATGCACGGAAAATCTTTGATTTTCCATCAGTCAAAATTTTCTCGGGTAAATTTGGTTTTTTATAAAGTGTTTCCTTAAAATTTTTGTATGTGAAACTTTTTTCTAGTGGTTCAGGTCCTAGCTTCTCAAGGTCATGTGTCTGATAAGTTTTGTCTGTATCAAAAACATAAACTTTTGCAAATTTTCTCGCGTCAGATAGTACCAAAGTATTTCCGTTCGACAAACTAAACGCAAGATGAATGAAACGGTTGTACGGATCAGAAAGAGGTCCGTCATCTACAGGGAGCCACTTTTTGCCTGCCCGACTCATCGGCAGGTTATCAAATTTATATTTCCCATACAAAAGATGCCCTGTCATTTTCAGGTGAACAAGAATAGTGTGGTTTCCTGAAACGTTGATTAACACATTTTTCGCTCGCCTTTCCACTCCTAAAATCTTTTTATTTAAAATTTGTTTTTTAAAAAAAGGAAAATAATTCTTGTCCTTTATGTTGTTTTTACCTTTGTGAAACGCGGAATCATAGTCAGTCCATACACCCAAAAGACTAAGACCTTTAATCTTCTGGTTTAAAATATTAACTGTAGTTTGTACTTCTGGTAGCTCGGGCATGGCTGATTTTTAAAGAGTGTTAGCGACTATAAAAATCGCCACCCCGTCAAATTGGCTTTTCATTTGACCGGGGTGATTTCACACTCATAATTTACATACTATTCCATAATTATAAAAAGTAAACCCAAACACTTATCTTGTCAGTTGAGACAGAGAAATAAAACACAAAATCGAGATATTTAAATCTTGTTGTGCTTATCAATTTAATGACATAAAATACAAAGGATGAGTAAGAAAATCCTTACAACAATATTAATATCGGTATCAGTAATAGCTATAAGCTTTTCAATATTTATAGAGGCTTCATTACAAAAAAATAATGCTGGGACGGCAGCTATTATTTTACATTTGGCTGAACAAAATAAAAAAATCAGAGTATTAATAGTACCCGGGCATGAACCAAATGCAGGTGGTGCAGATGAATATAAAAAAATTAAAGAAAGAGATTTAAATCTTCAATTGGCAAAATTAATTAAAGATAAATTATTTGCCAATAATAATATTGATGTTGTTTTAGCAAGGGACAATAGTGGATGGAATTCTGAGTTAAAAAATTATGTGGAAAAAAATAAATTAAGCATAATGAATTGGGTTTTAGATATGAAAAATAAAATGATGGCGAACGTTAAACTTGGCGACATTAAATTAATAAATCCTGGGATGAAACACAATGCCGCAACATCAAACGCCGTTCTTTTTTTGTATGGAACAAATAAGTGGATAGCGGAAAATAATATAGATTTGGTTTTAAATGTCCACTTCAATAATAATCCTAAAATATATGGAAAACCAAACTACAGAGGCTATGCGATGTATGTTCCAGAAAAACAATATTCGAATTCATCTTCAAGTAAAATATTTGCAAATTATGTAAATGCAGAAATCTCCAAAATTCAAAAGCCTAGTAATATGCCGCAGGAAAAAAATACAATTATTGAGGACCAGCAACTCATTGCTGTCGGAAACTATAATACATTGAAAATTCCAGCAATCGTCGTTGAGTATGCTTACATTTATGAACCTATGATGGTGAGCTCGAGCACGAGAAATAATTTTATTGAGAAGGCCGCATCTTCAACAGCAACGGCAATTAATAATTACATTACGAATGAATTAAAAAAATAACATAAAAAAGCCGAAGTTCGCTATGGCGAACTTCGGCGTTTTTATTTTATTTTTTTATCTTTTTCTATTCTTCTTTTACAACCTCAGTGG
>JAVHRR010000047.1:0-24921 GCA_036171775.1 Minisyncoccota bacterium | reverse complement strand
TGAAAGAAGACATGAAGAAAGCAGAAGCAGAAGCTCTTAAGAAAGCAGTTGAAACAGCAGGAGGAAAAGTAACTCTTAAATAAGAAAAATTTAAAAGGTCGCTGAAGGGCGACCTTTTAAATACCAGGTTTTCTTTACGGTATAAGAGTCCGCCACCGCGGATGCTAAGCACAAGCCACATATAATTTTCTGCTGAAAATTTATGCCGACCCCGACTCACTCGCCTACGCTCGCTCCGTCTTTGAAAAGCTCCATGTATTCGCTTTTCAACACCTTGTCCATCCCGCAAGTTTGCGGGATTACCAAGTCGATCTCCGTTAAAAATTTCAATACAAAAGGCGGGCCGTAAACCGCCCCCCCTTTTGTATTGAAAAACAAGATGTAAGTGCTATAATGCAGTGCACATATGGATACATTAAGCATAATTTTCGGCAGTGTAGCCAGAGTAAAGATCATGAGATTGTTTCTTTTTAACCCAGAAACAGTTTTGGATGTTGATACAATATCAGAAAAATCAAAGGTAGATAAAAATACTGCTAAAAAAGAAGTATTAATTTTGGAGAAGGCAAAACTCATTAAAAAAAGGGATTTTGTTAAAGAAACAGAGACAAAAAGACGAGATAAGAAAATAATTAAAAAAACAAAAACTCACGGATACGATCTAAATAAAAATTTTTCGTATATTACAGCCCTTAAACATTTGTTAATCAAAACAGAAATGTTGGAAGGCAAAGAAATAGTCAAAAGACTTTCTAAAGCTGGTGTATTAAAGCTGGTCATTGTTGCAGGAGTATTTACACAAGACAAAGACAGCAGAGTAGATATTTTTGTAGTAGGGAACAACATAAGCAAACAGGTTTTAAATAACGTTATAAAATCCATAGAAGCCGAGCTAGGAAAAGAGCTAGTTTATGTATATTTTGAAACTAAAGATTTTCAATATAGACTTGGTATGTATGACAAGCTTATAAGAGATGTTATGGATTATCCTCACCAAGTACTGCTTGATAGAATGACGTTGTAATTTAAACAGGAATTAGTCCGTAGCTTATTAGCTTTTTAGAATACCACATATCCCTGTGTGTATTATTCGTAGTCATTCGTATCATTCGTATATTCGTATGTTTACCTTAATTATCAACACCCGCATTTTTATAATGTATTTTCAAGTTATTTAATATAGTGATATAATATTGGGGTAAACAAGGTCATTGAAGTCAGTAATGATTTCAGCTTTAATTTCAGAATATAAAAATTTTGTAATTAAACCGTCAAGATTTGGCGAAATTTAGACGGATTGTTAAATTTATTAGGGTATAATTAAAAATAATTATGATAGTAACATGGGGAGATGTCTTGTCAGTTTCTTTAAAGAATATCTGGCTTGGTATTGCAAATTTTGTTCCTACTTTATTAGCCGCAATCGTTATAGCTATTGTTGGTTGGATAATAGGTGCAATTTTCTTTAGATTAGTAGAAAATTTGATTAAGTTCGCTAAAATAGACGGTGCTCTAAGAGCAGCAGGATTTGAAAGGCTTATTGAAAAAGCAGGTATGAAGCTAGACGCAGGATATTTCCTGGGTAAGCTAGTTGAATGGTTCTTCGTTATCGTATTTCTAGTAGCAGCTCTTGACGTTTTGGGATTAAAACAAGCAACAGCATTCCTAAGTGATGTCGTACTTGGATACTTGCCACAAGTTATGGTAGCTGTACTTATAATACTTATGGCCGCTATAGTTGCTGAAACTATGCAAAAAGTAGTAGTTGGAGCAGCAAAGGCAGCTGGTATGAAGTCAGTAAATTTCGCCGGTAATATCACAAAATGGGCAATATGGATTTTTGCAGTTCTTGCTGCAATAATGCAATTAGGAATTGCCGTTTCATTTATCAATACTTTGTTCACAGGAATTGTGATTGCAGTTTCATTGGCTCTAGGTCTATCATTTGGACTAGGAGGACAAGATGCAGCAGCAAAGTACATAGATAAAGTAAAAGGTGATATTTCAGACCACAATCTATAAAATAATTTAACGTAAAAATTAAATTTTTCAAAAGACGGTTTTGCTTCGCAAAACCGTCTTTTGTTTTATTGATAAAGTAATCAACAACTTTACACATTATATTTTTCAGTTCGTAACTCATCAATTTGTTGACATTTGTATGGTTGGAGTATAATTAGTGTAGGATTATTCGGACAGCATTATCCACAAAATTTTTTTAAGGGAGTCTAACTTTTGTTACGCTTAGGCGTACCATCGAGGACACCCACCTATAATTATATAGGGTAATGCTCATCCAGTAGTCCTTCACAAACAACTCACACACTGTGGGTTTTTTGTTTGCCCCCACACCTTTCATTTTATTTAAGACTTTCTGAAATCCTTCTTTTCAGCTGTCCAAGTGCCTTACCATCTTTTTTAAGTGAAAATTCTCTTTTTCTTGCGTCAGTTTCTTTATAGAAAGATTCGTAATATCTAAGCACAAATGGAGTACGTGATTTTGTTGAACGTACTTTTCCAGAATTATGTTCAGAAAGTCTTCGTCTCAAATCATTGGTAGAACCTATATACAAACTATCATCTTTTGTGCTTTTCAATATATAAAGGTAAAACATGATAATCATTATATGGTTTGAGAGGATAAAATGAAAGGTGTGGGGGTTTGTTCAAGGTCAAGATTAAAATATAATTATTTGTTATAATTAACGCTGTTGAAGTTTTGATTGAGGTATTCCTGTCTTTGCGAACATAGTGAAGCAATCCAGGTAACCCCAGTCAAATAACAATTCAATTTGACGGGGTGATGATTTTTATATTCACTTCGTTCATTAAAAATCAATCATGTTAAAGAAAAAACTTCTATCAATTTCTCTCATAACTATTTTGTTTATTTTGGCATTTCATTATTTATCTTTAAAATATAGTTGGTATTGGACTTACAGATGGTTAGATATCCCTGTGCATATTGTAAGTGGTTTCTGGGTTTCTCTTACAGCTCTTTGGATATCTTTGAAGATCAGACATATTGATAGTATCTTTGGATATAAAAAAAAGTCTTTATTTGTAATGCTTATTTCTATTTTAGTTATAGCCATTTTCTGGGAAATATTTGAATTAATATTTAAAATAACCTCTATGAATAGCACGGGTTATTGGAGCGATTCACTTACTGATATATTAAATGGATTTATCGGAGGATTAATAGCTTTCTGGTATTTTACTAAAAATAAAAAATCTGAATGTTTAGTGACAGATAAATTTTTATTACACGATTTTGTAGTAACTTTATGAGATAAACATACGAATCTACGAATTACACAAATGATACGAATAGCTACGAATAGGAAATTAAATAGAATTTATTCGTACTTCATTCGTAAAATTCGCACAACATTCGTATCATGCAGATAAATATTATTAGCTTAAAATTACAACGAATATGAAACTGACTTTTTATGGTGGTACGGGTACAGTGACAGGAGCCAATTTTCTTGTAGAATCTCCAAATAATTTAAAAATATTGATAGACTGCGGAATAATGCAGGGGACAAGCTTATCCGATAGTTTTAATAGAGAACCTTTTCCTTACAAACCAGAAGAGATTGATTTTCTTTTGGTGACCCATGCTCACATGGATCACATCGGAAGAATTCCAAAATTGGTAAGAGATGGATTTAAAGGAAGAATAATAAGTACACCACCAACGAAAGAACTCGCTGTGGTTTTGCTAGATGATGCTTTAAGTATACAAGACGCGAAAGCAAGAAAAACCGGCATTTCAGCGCCATATGACAAACATGACGTGGAGAAATCACTAAGCTTGTGGGAGACCCTCGAATATCACAAAAGTTTTGGTCTGGGGGAAGATATATCAATCTACCTAAGAGATTCGGGCCATATTCTTGGTTCAGCAATGATAGAGATTAATGATGGTGAAATAAAAACTATTTTTACGGGCGATTTGGGTAATTCCCCGTCATTACTTTTAAACAATACAGAGGACATAAAAGATGCCAATTATATTATTATGGAAAGTGTTTATGGTGATAGAAACCATGAGCCAAAAGAAGTTAGAAGACAAAAACTTAAAGATGTTATACGAGATACTATTTCAAACAAAAAACTTTTGATAATCCCAGCATTTTCTTTGGAAAGAACTCAAACCATTCTTTACGAGATGAATGAATTTTTTGAAAATGGGGAGCTTAGTCAAATACCGGTGTTTCTAGATTCTCCTATGGCTATAAAAATAACAAAGATATACCAAAAGTATTGTAGTTATATGAATAAAGCTGTTTGTGCAGAAATAAAAAGCGGAGATGATATTTTCAATTTTCCAAAGTTAAAATCAACAGCATTTTTTAGAGACTCAGAAAGAATTGATTTAACTCAGAACCCCAAAATAATAATTGCAGGTTCAGGAATGTCTTCTGGGGGAAGGGTGGTTCAGCACGAAAAAGACCACGTGGGTAACAGTAACGCTGTAATATTACTTATTGGATATCAGTCTGTAGGCACACTAGGAAGACAACTTGAAGATGGTGCCAAGACAGTAACTATCTATGGCAAAGAGATACCTGTTCGTGCGACAACCACAAAGATTGAAGGCTACTCTTCACACAAGGATTCAGATCACCTTACAGCTTTTGTTGAAACTGCAAACCAGGCAGGAACCTTAAAAAAGGTGTTTACTGTCATGGGCGAACCGAAGTCTTCGTTGTTTTTGGTACAGAGAATCAGGGATGAACTTGATGTAAATGCAGAATACCCAGAGTATGGGGAGTCAGTAGAATTAGTATAAGGGATTCAAACAATAATAACTCAAACAAAAATCGTCCCGCAAGAATGCGGGACGATTTTTGTTTGATTATTATTTAGCTTGTGCCATCAATCTTTTAAATGTCTCTGGGTTTTGTTGAGCAATCTCTGAAAGCATTTTTCTGTTTACCTCTATGTTTTTCTTTGATAGAGCGTCAATGAATTTGCTGTATGTAGAACCATTTTCTCTAAGTATTGCGTTGATTCTAACATTCCATAATCTTCTGAAGTCACCCTTTTTGTCTCTTCTGTGAGCGAAAGCGTTTGCTCCAGCGTGCATTATAGCTTCAATAGCAGAGGCTTCTTTTGCTCTTCTATTCAAACGATAGCCCTTTGTCATTTTAAGGACATTTCTTCTTGTTTTTGTTTTTAGTACGCCTCTCTTTACTCTGGTCATGTTAGTTAGTTGTTAATTTTTAATTATAATTGTATTTATTCGTAGCCATTCGTATCATTCGCACATTTGTATATTCGTATGTTTACTTGAATCTTCCTGGAAGGAATCTTGCTTTTGCCTTGTTGCTAAAATCTACCTTTAACAATCTTTTTTTGTTTTGTTGAGTACTTCTGCTTTCCTTGGCATTAAAGTGGTTTTGTCCTGCTTTTCTAGATAGGATTTTACCGTTTTTTGTAACCTTTAATCTTTTTGAAAATGATTTGTTTGTTTTCATAATATTTATTGTATTGCTTTCTTAAACTTTCTTTGCTCTTTCTATTGTTACTGTTATTCCTTTCGGACCTCTTTGTGGTGCTTCTGCTATTTTGTATTCCTCCGTAATAATCTTCAATAATCTTTCAAGTCTTTCATTTAAGAAATTCTTGTCTAAATACTTAGCTCTACCCGAAAGGAACAAAAGAAGCTTCACTCTATGGCCTTCTTTTAGCCATTCTGACGCTTTAGCAGCCTTCATTATAAGATCGTGCTCATCAGTAGCTATTTTAACCTGAATACTCCTAATTTCTATGTTTTGAATCTTAGATTTGGAGTCTTTCCGCTTCTTCTTTTCAGTGTACTGAAATTTACCATAATCCATTATTTTTGCAATAGGAGGGACAGCATTTGGTGATATTTCTATCAAATCCAAGCCCATTTCCTGCGCCTTTTTTATAGCATCGCCTGAAGACATTACTCCTAGATTTTCACCATCTTCTGTGATGACGCGAATCTCGGGAACTCTTATTTGATGATTTATTCTTACTCTTATATGCAATGTATTATGTAATTTACTGAGAGCTATTTATAGCACATTTTCCTTTTTATGACAACACAAAAGGCCTGCTATTATAAAGCACATTGAGCCTAGAATAATGCCAGCTACCACATCAGAGGCCCAGTGCACGGAAAGGTATATTCTGCTGAGTGCGACTAGTGGAAAGAAAATAGATGCTACTACAGCAAATGTTTTCCTAGAAAAACTATTTTTTATTAGAGGAACAATCAAAAAAATAGAAGAAAGAAGAAAAATTGCAGCTACAGTGGAGTGGGAACTAGGGAAGCCATAGCCTTGCTCTAGTAGGTTGTAAGGGCGGACTCTTTGTATCAGGTGCTTGATAACCTGAGCAAGTACAACTCCAAGCGGGGTAGCTATTGTAAATACATAGAATGATTTTCTTTCTCTAAATAGTAAAAAGGAACCAAAAACCAAAAAAATTATTATAGTACCAACAATATCGCCAATATTTGTGACAAAAAGCATAAAATTTGTCATCAGTGTGGATTGGTAACCAGCCACCCAGCTATTAATAAAATTATCTGAGGTGATGATGAAAGAATTCTCGTATACAACAAAAAGAGTTAAAGCTAAAAAGGCAAATACCAGTGAGCTTAAAATTATTAATCCGGTTTTTTTATTAGTAATCATAAAGATAGTTTAGCATATATTCTGGCTGTAATGCATATACAGTAATTTAATAAATAGATAAATCTGATGGTATACAATATTCAAAATATGCCCTAACCAATTCCGACAGATTGCCCCCCAAGAGAAACTTTTCATTTTTCTGGGGGGTGTTATAATTCTAATATAAATTAGAATATTTTTTATGTTTAAAAAAATAAATTTCTTTTCAATTAAGGCAAAGATAACAATCTCAGTTTTCTCAATAACTGTTATTTTGACACTTCTTACATCAGTTTTTTGTTATTTTTATTTATTATCAGTACTGTTCAATAAAGAAATAAGTAGTATGCAAGGTCTTATTGAGGGGCAAGCTCAATATAACGCAGAGATCATAAGAAAAAACCAGACTTTCACAAAAATGCTCGGTACGCACATTCTTGTAAAAGAATTTTTACTTGATAGAAGTGAGGCAAAAAGAAAGGAACTCTTAGGTATTTTTTCTGACTATGCCAAGGAAGATGTTAAATTTTTATCAATTTATTTATTGGATAAGAATGGAGTAGGCCTGATTTCAACTGACGAACGCTTTGTTGGTCAAGATTATAGTTTCCGCAATTATTTCAAAAGAGCTATTTTGGGAGAGTCATACATAGATGTTGCAGTTGGGAAGACATCAAATAAGTTTGGTTATTATTTTTCTCACCCCGTAAAATTAATCGATGGCACAATAGCTGGTGTTTTGGTGGTAAAAATAGACAATAAGGAAATGGACGAGGCAGTTCTAAGTAGCTCTGTATCTAAAGAGAGCACAATCATGCTTACCGACCAGTTTGGTGTTATTTTGGCTTCAAATAAGACTGATAGATTTTTGAAAAGTCTTGGTGAGATTACTCCAGAAAATAAGGAGATTATTAAGCAGGACGAAAGATTTTTAGGCCAAGAAATCATACCTTTACAATACAGCTCTACTCAGAAAATCGTAGATAATTATACTGGACGAGAAGTAATAGAGTTTTACGATATTAAGGATAAAGAAAATGAAATTGTATCTGTATTAAAATTAGATGGTTTTCCTTTTTATCTAGTATTAGAAATTGGAGTAGATAAAATTGAGAATTTAGTTTTATCAACCGTATTGCTAATTATTTCGATTTTTATTATAGGCATTCTGATTGGCTCATTTGTAATATATAAACTGGTGACTAGGTTTACTAGCCCACTAGATGAATTTACGGCTTTATCAAAGTCTATTGAGATGGGAGATTTTTCTCAAAGGATAAATATTAATACAAAAGATGAATTTAATAGCCTTGCGAATACCTTCAATAGAATGTCTTCCAGTTTGGAAAATCAGTACAGGAATTTAGAGACCAAAGTAAACGAAAGAACGTATGATTTGAATAAGGCACTTGCAGAAACCAAAAGACTTAATAAGTTTATGGTAGGAAGAGAGCTTAAGATGGCGGATCTTAAAAAAGAGGCAGAGGAATTAAGAGCTAAAATTAAAAATTAATAATATATGACAAACAAAGAACTACTTTCCACACTACTCTCTCAGCATGCAAATTTAAGATTGATTTTAATTAATATTGAAAAAGAAATAAATAGCGATTTTATTGATGCAGAAAAAATTTCAAACGAACTTTACGAATTTAAAATTAGGCTGACAGAGCACCTTACTTTAGAAGACGGAGCATTTTATCCTGAAGTTTTGAAGGTCCTTAAAGATAAAGGAAGTGAAACAAAAAATACGGAAGAATTTATTGCTCAAATGAAAGTTTTGGGTGCGTTAGTTTTCGGTTTTTTAGACAAGTATAATAGTGAAGAAAAAATATTAGGAGACATCACCGAATTTAAAAGAGAATATGAAGATATGACTGGCCTAATATTACTTAGGGTTGCTGTAGAAGAGGAGGGGGTGTATATGTATTTATCGTAACATTGTAGGAATTGAATATTAGTCTTATCGTTATCTACTCTATTTTAAACACAAAATAAGTTCATAGTTTTATGAAAGTTGACTTATTGTTATGGACGAGTAAACTATATGTAGTAATTTATTAGTGTAATTTTTTTCATGAATAATAGCGAAAATAATAAAAAAGAGTTATATCTGCGTATACTAGATCAATTTCCAAATCCAATTTGGAGATCTGGTTTAGATGCAAAATGTAATTACTTTAATAAAGCTTGGTTGGAATTTACTGGCCGAACAATAGAACAAGAAATGGGTGATGGCTGGGCTGAGGGTGTGCATCCAGATGATTTAAAATCCTGTTTCGATACATATACGAATGCTTTTAAAAAGCGGGAACATTTTGAAATGGAGTATAGATTGAAATATAGGGATGGAACATTTCATTGGACTTTAGATTCCGGTAGTCCATTTTTTGATGATCAAGGATTATTTCTTGGTTATATCGGATCTTGTTATGATATAAATGAACATAAAATGCACTTAATCGATGTTGAAAAACTTAATAAAGTCATGATTGACAGAGAATTAAAGATGATTGAACTTAAAAAAGAGAACGAACTTTTAAAAACACAACTTAAAAATAAATAATTAAAAAACACCCAAGTGGGCGTTTTTTTAACCCCGAGGTTCAACCTCGGGACGGGAGATGGGCTCAACTTGAAACTTACAGTTTCAGCACACCTTTTCTGAGGCGGAAACGGTCACAAATCACTAAGCTTTTTATTTCGCCCAGCTCATAAAAATCAAAGTGTTTCTGACCACGTCTCGTAGTCACTTCGCGACATACTGCGACCGTTCGATTCCGCACGCGAGCAAAGCAGTTTGCTCGCTCCATCTCCACTGAAAAAACAAAAAGCACCTCTTGCGAGGTGCTAATGTTTTTACCAGTGGACACAAGAGGTAAAACATTAAATCAGGTAAAAGACTACCTTTCTCGGTTTTGGAACTATTATAATAGCCACCCAAATATTAGAATAGCCCTTGAAAAGGCTTAGTTATTTTATATTAGAGGTACACAATAAGAGTATTAGATAATAGTTGTTTATTAGTGATCAGTAATTTTGATAAAAATGAAAAAAGATATTTACAAAGATCGATTTACGACAGAAGAGATTATAGAAGGATTACAAGAAACAAGGAATGACCCGAATTATAATTTACAAACACAACCACGTTTTTCTCTTGCAGAGTTTGCTTTTCTAAGGGATTTGATTTTTAAAAAAGAAAAAAACACTATTCTTATTTCTGCCTTAGATTATATTAGTGATAAGAAATTATTAGGCTTTGGTTTTTCTAACACAGCCTCTTTTAGACGTGTTCTTTTCTTTCAACATTTTCTAGGTAATATGGGAAATGCCACCAAAGCAGCAATTGCCTCCGGCTATAGCCCAAATTCTGCAAAACAGCAGGGACATAGAGTATTAAAATGGATACAAAAAGCTCAATATACAATTTAAAATTAAATTTGATTGATTTTTATCAATATAAATGGTATTAACACATTACTTAAATATATGTTAGACTAGTTTTATATTAGTTTATTAGTCATAAGTTTTAATTAAAACAATATTATGTCAACAGACGAGTCAGCAAAAATAGTTCGTGCTTCTTATGATTACTTAATAAAAATTCTATTGGCAAGTGGAACGCCAGCAGATAGGTTATCAAACTTTAGAGTTGAAGAGTTATCTTTAGACGACACAACAAAAAATTATAAAGTTACATTAAGTTATGACGTAACTGGTTCTTTTGAATTTGATAAAAAAAGAGAGTACAAGGATTTCGTAGTAAAACCAGACGGAATTGTTCTATCAATGTCTATTAGAATTATAAAATAACAAACCTTCTCTAATGGAGACAATAGAGAAGATATATCAATACGCACATAAAAGAAATAACGAAGGTATCATAATTGATACTAACGTTTTATTATTATTTTTTATTGGCAGATATAATCAAGATTATATTAAAGAATTTAAACACACCAACACATATTCAAAGGAGGACTATTCACTTGTTGAACATATAATAAAGCCTTTCAATAAGATAATTATTACACCTCAAATTATTGCTGAGATATCAAACCACTCCCTACAAGGTTTGAACAATGAAAGACTTCATAACTATATATCTTTGATAGTTAATCTATTGTTAGACGCGAGTAAAACAGAAGAACATAATTTTTCTTTTAAAGAATGGGAAAATAAAGATATATCTATTTTATCTAAGTTTGGTTTTATAGATATGAATATGTATGAAATCGCAAAAAAAAGAGCAGTTCCAATTCTTACTGACGACAAAAAATTTTATGAATTTGCAAAAGGGAAGGGAGAGATACCGATAATAAAATTGTCAGTAGTAAAATATTCGGACGTTTTTAAATTTTAAATTAAATAAATATATAACTTAATCCTAATAAAATACAGATTGAGATTGGTATAAGAACATATATATGTTGATACTTGGTTTTAACTAAGCAAATTACTCCAAAGATCACCCCTAGAACAACTGAAACGTAGAGACTACCTATTATTATATTGGTAATCAAGCCGGCTAACTTTATTGAGGGCATATGGTCATAAATAAAAGCTATTTGTGATTGATTAAATACAAAATTCAATATTATTGGATAAAGTGTAAAAACCCACGATAAAATAAAGTATTTGTTTTTCATATATCAACTATTGTTTATTTAAATATGTTCCTATTGAAAATATAATTATAAATATACTTATACCAACTAAACCGTGTAGTGAAAACATTTCAAAAATAATCCCTAGAAAATATCCTATAAATGGTATAAGAGTAGTCCAAAGTGGTGGCGTTGGAATAATGAAACCAAATAAATCTCGAGAAAAAATCTCACCCGAGGTTCCTGTGACAATAAAATGAAAAATTAAAATAAACAGGATAGATAAACTAATCATTATTTTACCAAAAAATTTCCTTAAAGTGTTATTAGTCATAAATTTATAAGGTCATTTAGATAAAATCTTACTTATTTTTTAAAATACTAATGTCTGTTTGAATTTTCCACTTCCACTAAGATCAGTGTCTGTCGAGACAGTAAAATCACAACTTGTGATTTTATTAACGTCTTTATATGGATCCTCACAAGTACGTATTCCATTGTTGTTGTAAGAACATATACTGCCACTCGTTTCTAGGCTATAAGTAAAATCAGCCGCGGCTTCTTCTCCCGGTAACAATGCTTTATTATAGGATACTGAAGTTTTACCTCCCCAAGAGTAATATTCTTGAGTACCTCCAGTGGCGTTAAGCCCTCTACAAGTACCAACCTTAACCCCTGTTACGAAAGGCAAAACATTCATATTTTTTATTTTTACCGAAAATGAAAATTGTCTACTGTAGTCTCCACGTTCTGGACTGGACGTATTATTGATAATTGGTGTGCTATTTGAAATCAATTCGTATGGTTTATAATCGGGTAATTGACCCTCTTGAACTTTCACCGTTTTTTGTGTCTTTACAGGTGTTATCTTGTCTGTGATTAAAGGGGTCGAAGTTGCTGGCTTAATTTGTTGGACAACTGGTGTGGCTTCTTTTCTTAAAAAACTAAAAATCTGCCAAGAAAATGGATTCCACCAAGAAGCAAGGGCAACGCTAGGTATTACTAAAACAAAGAATAAAGTTGCTATTAAAAGCTTATGTATTTTTTTCATATTTCGCGTGGGTTTTTTCTAATAAAATGTCTAGGTAGCAAAAATGGCTACATAAGACCGTTGACAGCTCCTTTCGAAACTGCCCTATACACCTTTCAGTGCATAGACCCACGCGAGTAGTTACGGCTTCTGTAGCCATTTTTACTCGCGTGGGTTTTATGTGACCATACCTTAAATTTTTTAAACTCAAGGGTTAGGTTTGTGTTTGTATTCTACCATAAATGATTACTTTTGTTGACTTTTAGGGGTTTGGAGAATATTATTATCTACGTAGGTAAAATTGAATATGACTATATTTTCAGAGAGGTTCTGTTTTTCCGTTATTTCGACAGGAGACAATTGATTGGTCGGACTAACGAGGTTAATCTGTCAAAGATTAAAGCCTGAAAATTAAATGTTAAATCGCCAGAGAGAAATCTCTTGTTTTTAGCGGTTTAGTGTTTAATTTTTAGGGATCGAACTAAAAATAAACTATTAAACTGTCGCTAATCGCGACTTTTTGTTTACCCACAATTTATAAGTTAAAAAGGGAAATCGCCAATTTCCTTAAATGATAAAACTAGGAAAGCTTGAAAATTCAGGTTTAGATTTTGTACACCAAAAAGAAATATTAGATAATAAAATCAGTAGGTATCGTAAATTACTTTGTGATTATAATGTTTCGGATAATGTTATTCAAAAACGTTTAGAGTATCTAGAAAATCTTTGTCGGAGTATAATAAAAAATGAATTACAAAAATATGTCAAAGCCCAAAAAAATAATAAAATCAAATAATGTAAGAACTGGAAAAATCTACGCCATATTATATTGTCGTGTCTCTTCAGAACGCCAAGCGAGTGAGGGACACGGACTTGATAGTCAGGAGACCAGGTGTCGTCAGTACGCTTCTCAAAAAGGATATGAAGTTGCTGAGGTTTTTAGAGATAGTTTTACTGGTGGTGGCGATTTTATGTTAAGGCCAGCAATGAGAGAGCTGCTTTCATATGTTGAAATAAATGCGTTTAAAAATTACGTATTGATTTTTGACGATTTAAAAAGATTTGCCAGGGACGTCGCTAAGCATTGGGAGCTAAGACACATTTTTGAGAGATTGGGAGTTAAGCTTGAGTCGCCAAATTTTGAATTTAAAGATAATGACGAGGGAGCTTGGCTAAACGAAACGGTTAATGCTGTTTTTAATGAATATGACAGAAGAACAAATAGAAGACAGGTAATTCAAAAACAGAAAGCTCGTTTAGACGTAGGATATTGGGCTTTTGCCTCTAGGAAGCCCTATAAAATGGATAAAGACCTAGTTCACGGAAAAGTACTTAAACTACAATATCCGCAAGCCCAGTGGCTTAAAGAGGCTATGGAGGGTTTTGCAAGCGGTAAATTCATTAGAAAAATTGACGCCTGTAAATTTCTTGTTGAAAAAGGTTATTGGAAGAGACAAACACCAGAAAAGTATATAGATAATTTCTCCCTTTTGTGTAAGGACATTTTATTTGCTGGTTATATTGAAAAACCTGAATGGGAGGTAAGTAGGAGAATTGGCCACCACGAAGCTTTAATATCGCTAGATACCTATGAGCTTATTCAGAAGCGTTTAAAGAATGAGGGACTGGGAAAAAGGATCCGGGTAGACATATCAGAGGATTTTCCATTAAGAGGATTATTAATTTGTGACAGCTGTGGTAAACACCTCACGGGTGCGTGGTCAAAAGGAAGAAAACAAAGGCACCCATATTATTTTTGTCAGAATAAGGAATGTATATACAAAGGTAAATCTATTCTTAAAAAAGATATAGAGGAAAATTTTAGTTCTTTATTAAAGAAACAAGTACTTAAAGAAAAGGTTGGCGTAATAGTAAAAGACGTTTTTGATTTTGTTTGGAAAGAAGAAATATCTTCAGTTAAAGATATACAATTTGCTGATAATAAAAAGAAAGCAGAATTAAAAGAAAAAATAAGTAAATTATCTAATTTTGTTATCAGTACCAATAATGAAATAGTTCGAGGTGCTTATGAAAAGCAAATAGAAGAAACAGCAAATGAGCTAGCCAGCATTCAAGACCATTTAGTGGGCGATATAGATATATCAGTTCCTTATCGAACCGCCCTTGATAAAGCTACCGGATTTCTTGAAAGCCCTTATAAGGTGTGGCAAAAACTCAGTGTGATAGAAAGACATAGTTTGTTTTATTTTATTTTCAACGAAAAAATACCCTATGACATTAAAGAGGGTTATCGAACCAATAAGATACCAAGTGCTGTAAGGTTATTTGAAGAGTTTGCGGTTGCAAATTCTTCTGGTGTGGAGATGGGCGGAATCGAACCGCCGTGCAAATGATTGTTTATAATATTTCTACAAAGTCTAGTTGATTTAATACACCTTGCGGTGATTTAAGATTATAAACTATAAAAAAACAAAACATTTATAATCCGATTCTCTTATTTCGTTCTGCGTCGAGAAGCCACAGAATATATTCTGAAAATATAACACCCCACTCTGCGTATCAGATGTCAGCAGGTGAGACGTCGCTTAGGCTAAAGCGTAAGCGAAAGATAGATCCTTGACTCCAAAAAATGGAGAAACAATAGATGCTACTTTTGATGAAATGTTTTTAGCATTTACATTTTCCTTGATAGATTTAGGAGTTCACAAGGTTGCTCCACTTTGCATATTAGAAACGGGACCAATTGTCTAGGCCGATCATCCCCAAAATTTGCGTAGTAAATTTTGTCCCGAGCGTAGTCGAGGGACTAAAACTTATCAATTATTCATTTTTCAACGTCCTTCTTATGTCTCTGTCAGATTCACGAGCTTTGATTGATTCACGTTTGTCTGACTTCTTCTTTCCTTTTGCCAAGCCAAGTTCTACCTTGATCTTGTGACCCATATTATACACTGAAAGAGCTATTAATGTCAAACCATTTTGCTTTTCACTACCAGCCAATTTCTTTATCTCTTTTTTTGTAAGCAAGAGTTTTCTATTTCTTCTTTCGTCATAATCCTTCGGAGTATTTTTAGGCTGAAGAGAAGGAATACCTGCACCGATAAGAAAGGCTTCATTTCCACGAATAACAGCATATGATCCATCCAAGCTCATGCGCCCAGCCTTAATAGCTTTTACTTCAAAACCAAGCAGCTCAATACCAGCCGTTATTTTTTCGATAACCTCATAGTTGAAATATGCTTTTCTGTTTTCTGCGAATTTGGCCGACATATTCGTATGATAACAGATAAGGTATAAATTATAAACTATTGAATTGTCATTCCCGCGCAGGCGGGAATCTAGGTTGACTTAGCGAAGTCACGTCGCGCAACTGTTCTGTAAGTGCGACGGTGTGAATCCTGGATTCCCGCCTGCGCGGGAATGACACATGCATATTTAAGAAAACCGAAATCCGTGTTATATTATCTTTAATATGAACATATTAAATAACAAAAAACCCCAGAACAAAAAAGTTTCAAATAAAGGTAAAATTCCAGGTTTTGGAGGAGAGCCGTTAAATTTATTTACAAAAATAGCTAATGCGATTTTCATAATTCTTTTTATATCTGTTTTATACTCGATGGTTTTTCCAGGAACAAGCCAGCCAGAGCAAATTTCTATATCTCAGCTATCAAACGACATTTCAGCAGGTCTTGTGCAGAAAGTAGAAGTAAAAGGGGACAATCTTACTGTCACATATAATGCGACCTCTATTGCTACTACAACAAAAGATAGCCTGTTAATAAAGGAATCTAAAAAGGAAGAGGGAGTAGCTTTGACCCAGTCTCTTTCAAACTACAAAGTGTCACAAGACGCACTTTCAAAAGTAAATATTGATATTGGAAGTGATGCCGGTTTTAGTTACTGGTTTATGAATCTTGCACCATTTCTAATCCCATTTATTTTGATAGGTATTTTTGCTTGGTTACTTATGAGACAAATGAAAGGCGCTGGAGTTCAAGCAATGTCGTTCGGACAATCAAAAGCAAGAATAATCTTGCCTTCAGACAAAAAACAAAGAGTAACATTTGCTGATGTTGCAGGCGCAAAAGAAGCAAAAGAAGAACTTACAGAAGTCGTGGATTTTTTGAAAAATCCCAAAAAGTTTCTTGATATTGGTGCAAAAATTCCTAAAGGTATTCTTCTCATGGGTGCTCCGGGTACAGGAAAAACACTGCTCGCGCGTGCTGTTGCAGGTGAAGCTGGCGTAGCTTTCTTTTCAATATCAGGTTCAGAATTCGTAGAAATGTTTGTGGGTATTGGAGCCAGTCGTGTTCGTGACCTGTTTAAAATGGCAAAAAACGCAGCACCAGCAATTATATTTATTGATGAAATAGATGCAGTGGGAAGAGTAAGGGGAGGTGGAATGGGCGGAGGAAACGACGAGAGAGAGCAAACCCTAAACCAGATTCTTGTGGAAATGGACGGCTTTGAGCCAAACGAAAAAGTTATTGTTATGTCTGCCACAAACAGACCTGATGTTTTGGACCCTGCACTTTTGAGACCGGGAAGATTCGATAGAAGAGTCACAATAGATTTGCCAGACAGAAACGACAGAGAAGCAATATTGAAAGTTCACTCAAAAGAAAAACCATTTGGAGAAGATGTAAACTTGAGAACTATCGCAGAAAGAACACCAGGTTTTTCTGGAGCGGACTTATCGTCTCTTATGAACGAGGGCGCAATACTTGCTGCGAGAGAAGGAAGATTAAAAATTTCTCAGTTTGATCTTATTCGTTCAATTGAAAAAGTTCTTATGGGTCCTGAAAGAAAAAGTCATATTCTTTCAAGTAAAGAAAAGGAGATCACCGCATATCATGAAGCTGGTCACGCACTTGTTTCATCAGTACTTCCATACGCGGATCCAGTTCACAAGATTTCAATAATTTCTCGTGGACGTGCAGCAGGTTATACACTCCATTTGCCATTTGAAGACAGAAGATTACAATCAAAAAAAGAATTTTTAGATGATATTGCAGTCTCACTTGGAGGATACGTTACTGAAAAAATGATATTTCACGATCTTACAACTGGTCCATCAAATGATCTTCAAGTTTCGACTTCATTAGCAAGGGATATGGTTACAAAATATGGTATGTCAGACAAAATGGGTCCTGTAGCTCTTGAAGGTGAAGGCGGAAGAGCAATGTTTGGACGTGGAGTAAACGATAAAGAATACTCAGATAAAATAAATGCTGAAATAGATGCTGAGGTTTATGAAATCATGAATGGAAATATGAAAAGAGCAGAGAAAATAATCAGTGAACACAGAAAAGCTCTTGATGCGATAGCCAAAAGATTGATAGAGACAGAAACTATCGAAAGAGAGGAGTTTGAAAAGATTATTACCGCAAATGGAATAATGCCAAAGCATAAGGAGGATATTGAACATCAGAAATAGAAATAAACTAAAAGCCGACTTGTTTACAAGTCGGCTTTTAGTTTATTTATCTTCGCCGCCCCATCTCCAATGTGGTTTTTCTCCTTTTTTGTAGCAGATATAAATTAATACAAAAACAGAAATAAATATAAAAATAAAATGACGAATGCTCGGTGCCTCTTCAAAACCTTTTTCAATAAATTTTAAGTATCCAATGACTAGCAAAAACCAAGCTAGTATTACAAGCCAACCTTCCCAAGTTATTGGTACCCACTCCCACCCATATTTTTTTGCTTTGAACCATAGTTTGTTGTTTTGCATGTTGGTATTTTAACACAAAAGATATAATTTTTGTTTGGGCCTCGGCTCCAAAAAAAACTTAGGGACGAAGAGTCTTAACTTCGGGTCCCATCCCGAAGTTAAGAATGAAGAACGAAGAGCCTAAATTTCGGGTCCCATCCCAAAGTTTATGCACGACGACCAGGACCGCTTCGCTTATCTCTCCTTACAGGAGCTGTAGTCACACATAATTTTCTGCTGAAAATTTGCTCGACCCCGACTCGGCTCGTCAGCCTCCGTCTTTGAAATGCTCCACGTATTCGCATTTCAACCTCCTGTATTTTTTCAGACGAGTACATTTTCAAAAATATACTCAAGGTTTTTCGAGTCCTGGACATAAGCAAGTAATCTTGCTTGTTCACGCGCACATATTAAAAAATCACTAGTAATTACTAGTGATTTTTTAATATGTGCGCGTGCCAGGACTCGAACCTGGGACCAGTCGTGTATAAGACGACCGCTCTACCAACTGAGCTACACGCGCCTAAAACATTTTTAACAAAATGTTCGGCCGAACAAGCTTTTAACTAAAAGCTTGTTTTAGGCAAGCACACTGAGATATTATCGTAAAAACTAGCTTTTAGCAATAATAGAATCGTAACTGTTTCATGTTGAGAATATAACTTGTCTAGTCAGATTATCAGGTGTATCATTTGTTTAGTTGATAAATTTATTTTTATTAGTTTAATTATTATGTTAATGAATAAAAAAATTATAATATCTATTTTGATTGTGATAGTTGCTCTAGTTTCTTTCTTTGTGTACAAAAAAGCACAAGCACCATCGCTTGTGGAGCAAACAACCGTTATTAATACTAACGTTCAATCTTCTGTCAGTGGAGGAGTTGAGAAGACGAACCCCTTTAACGTCGATGTAAATCCTTATCAAGGATACAAAAATCCATTTCAATAATTTTAATAAATATTAAATATATGTCTAAAATAATAAAAGTTTCTTTAATTATTGGTTTGATTTCCATAATGTTTATTTCCGAAAAAGCATTTGCGCAACCTACAGAAGGAAGCGTTTCTGATGCAGGAGTCGTGTATCCTATTGCCGCGCTTGGCTCATGTAAAGATAAAGCTGACTGCAAAAACTATTGTTCTGTTTCTGAACACATGCTTGATTGTGTAAATTTTGCAGAAACACAAGGAATGCTTAAAGGAGAAGACCTTAGAATTTCTAAAGTTGTAGCTGAAAAGGTTTCTAAAAATGAGACACCCGGTCAATGCAAAACAAAAGATGAATGTGAAAAGTTTTGTAGTGGAAAAGTAGAAAACATTAGACAGTGTTTATCATTTGCCAAAGAACTTAATGTTTTACCACCTGCTGAATTAGCACAGGCAGAAAAAGTAATGAAGGCCTTAGAAGGAGGAGCAAAAATGCCAGGTGAATGTAAAATGAAAGAGGATTGTGAGAAATATTGTGCTTTAGGTTCACACATAGACGAATGTCTTTCTTTTGCTGAGGCAGCAAATATTTTATCTCCGGAAGAATTAAAACAAGCTAAAGCCGTCGCTCCTTATTTAAAGAATGGAGAGACCCCAGGGAAATGTCAGAGTAAAGAAGAGTGTGATAATTTTTGCAAAGATTCAAATAATTTTACAGAGTGTCTTAGTTTTGCTGAAAAGGTAGGATTTGTTTCAAAAGAAGATGCGGACATGGCTAGAAAAGTTGGTGGCGTTGGTCCTGGCGGTTGTAAAGATAAGGCTAGTTGTGAAGCTTATTGTAATATTGAAAGTAATGCAGATGAATGTGCAAACTTTGCAATAGAAAAAGGTTTGGTTGATGAAAAAACCGCTGAATTAATGAAGACGGGAATCGACCAGATGAAACAAGCCCTAGAAACTTTGCCACCAGAAATAAAAACAGAAGTTCAAAATTGTTTAGACAGTAAAATTGGCGCTGATAAAGTGCAAAGAATTTTAAATAAAGAAGTCAGTGCAACAAAGAATCAGGGAGAAAGTATTCAAAGTTGTTTTGCTGGAATCGAGGCGAAAATAAAAGCTTTGATGATGCAGAAAGCTAGTGCTAGTGGACAAGAAGGAGGAAAAGCTCCATCTTCAGAAGATATTCGAAGTATGATTCCAGATAGTGTTCCGGCTGAAATGCGCGCACAGATAGAAAAACAAATTCAGGAAGGCGGAGCTGGTGGTGGAAGCGGAATGGGTATACCAGGAACTTCAGTTCCTCAAGCTGTACCAGAAGGATTTATTCCATCTGGATTACCAACAGGAGGTGCGGTAGCTGCGCCTGCAGGAGGACAAGCTCCGCAAATAGATTGTTCAACTTTCGCACAGGTTCCATCGTGTAGTTATGTTCCAGCAACAGTTCAAGAACAGTGTAAACAATGTAAGGGGGAGTAAAGAGTATAAGGAAAAAGTCGATTTTTCTTACCACGAAAAATCGGTCAAAAAGAACTGAAAATACAGAGTGTTTGAAAGTTTTTTTGTAATAAGTATAAGGAAATGACAAAAAAGGACGGCGCGCGCAGCGCGCCGTCCGTTTGTTTTTGCTAAAAAGCTAAGAAGCTACAAGCTATAACCTAGTCCTCACTCAAAATGTATCTCCTCATTTTTCCTATTAGCAAGTTTTTGATTTATTAGAGGATATTTAGAAAGAGCTTCATCTTGCGATAAAAGATATTCTGCTTCTGCGCGAGCAGCTTCTACCATTTTAATATTTCTTATTGCTTCCATACCAATGTCTGAGATACCCCATTGTTTGTTTCCGGAAAGCTCTCCCGGACCGCGTAGTTTCAAATCAAACTCTGCAAGTTCAAAACCGTTTGAAGAATTTTTGAAAGCTTTCAGTCTTTGTAAAGTTTTATCTGTCTTTGTTTCCGCAAATACATAACAATAAGCTTGGTGGTTACTTCTTATGACACGACCTCGAAGCTGGTGAAGCTGCGCAAGGCCAAATCTTTCAGCTCCCTCGATTATTATTACTGTTGCGTTTGGAACATTTACCCCCACTTCCACCACGGATGTAGCAACAAGAATATGGATTTTACCTGATTTAAAATCATTCATCACATCTTCTTTTTCTCCCTGTAACATCTTGCTGTGCAATATTCCTATTTCATAATCTTGAAAAATATCTTTCTTTAATCTTTCAGCCTCTTCTATCACAGACTTTGCAATAATCGCACTTTCTTTTGTAGGATCTGGCACATCAATTCTTGGACAAATAACATAAACCTGTCTTCCTTCTGCTAGGGCAATTTTTATTTTTGTATAGGTATTTTCTCTTTCAGCCGGAAGTACAATCTCTGAAAGAATTGGCTTTCTACCACTCGGCATTTGATCAAGTAATGTTAAATCCAAATCTCCATAAACAGTCAGAGCCAATGTACGGGGTATCGGTGTAGCTGTCATACTGAGCAAATGCGGATTCATACCTTCTTTCCTTGTTATCTTTTGCCTTTGTGCCGTTCCAAACCTGTGTTGTTCGTCCACGATAGAATATGCCAAATGTTTAAATTTTACTGATTTTTGAATTATTGCATGTGTGCCGATGAGAATAGGAACTTCACCATTTGCCACCCATTTTAAAAGTTGTGGCTTAGAAATTTTAGTCCAGCTTTTCGGATTAACCTTAGAAGGGAATTTTCTACATTCTTTTCCAGTAATTAAGCCTACACTTATATTTAAATATGTAAAATATTCTATAAATGATTCAAAATGTTGTTTTGCAAGTATTTCTGTAGGCGCCATGTAAGCCACTTGAAGATTTCCAAATGTTTGACCTTTTGGTTTTGAAGTAACAATAGAAAAGGCGGTAGTAGCAGCCACTGCAGTTTTTCCCGAGCCTACATCTCCTTCAAGAAGACGTGACATGGCATGACCGCTTTTAAAATCAGTCATTATTTGTTCTATTGCTTTGTTTTGTGCATCAGTCGCCTTAAATGGAAATGTTTTTACAAACTGTTCGATGTCTTTTGAGGTTTTTTCAATTACATAAGAAGGATTTTTATTCCAAAGTATTTTTTCTTTCTTTTTTTGCAACTGAATAAAAAATACCTCTTCAAAAGCAAAACGTTTTCTTGCAGCAAGCGCATCATCTTTTTTTTGTGGTGTATGAATCCAAATAAGCGCAGTTTTTAAAGAGGGGAGGTTGTATGTATTTAAAATATATTCAGGAATTGGATCCTCTAAAGAATCAAGGAAGGTCAAGGTCTCCCCTTGACGAGTCAAGGGGAGACCTTGACCAGCAACCTTAGAAGAAAAAACTTTTTGTATTGCATGATAAAACCAGTTTGAGGTTATGCCACGGCTTTCGGGATAAACAGGATATAAAGAATGAGCTTCATTTTCTAACCCGAAAAGTGAGTCACCAACCCCAATAGGAAGCTTTACAATGGTTTCTATTTTTGGATTTGATAAATAAAGCTCACCGCGTCTTTCAGATACTTTTCCATCGGCACGAACAAAAGCTCCTTCGTGAATCATCTTCGCTATGTATGGTTGGTGGAACCAAACGGCTTTTATTGTTCCAGATTCATCTTCAATCCAAGCCTCGGCCATCGGGATTTTACTCTTAAAACCCTTACTCATTTTTAATCCAGAAATTCTTCCAAAGATTACCGCCTTTTCTCCTTCATTTAATGTTCCAATATTTCGCTTTTCAGACGTATCGCCATATCGAACGGGGAAATGGTATAGCAAATCTTCCACGGTTTTTATCCCAAGTTTCTTCAATGCTATTTTATGAGGTTCTATGAGACGGAAACTCGTTTCTACTGGTGATTTTAAATCCATTTACCCGAGAAAATTTTTGCCAATAAAATTGTTTGTTTCGACTTTTTCATTGTAGTTATTATATCACGATGGATTGTTTATAAGATTTTGATTAGAGGAGTCAATTTTTGACAAACGTTGGCAAAAACTTTAACGGGTGAATTGTAGCAAAGAAATAGATATTTTTCGCTAAACAATAATGTATTTTTCTCACTATTCCGCACTCTCATGTATGAGAGTGCGGAAGTATCTATACCGTTGTCGGTAACGTGTGGAAGCGTTACATGATTTAATTTTTGGTCATGATATAATAAAGGTATTAATAAAATAATATTTTAAACATGATTGCATTAACAACAATGGATTTGATTATAAGAACGGCAGTGGCTTTGGGACTTGGTACAGTCATTGGACTTGAAAGAACTTTGGCAGGAAAAAATGCGGGAATGAGAACCTATGCCATGATTACCTTAGGTTCAAGTCTTTTTATCCTTATATCGGAAATTATTCTTTCAACAGTTTCAAACCCATCACTTGCAAATCCTTTGCTTGTTGCGTCTGCTATTATCACTGGTATAGGTTTTATTGGTGCAGGTCTTGTTATATTCCAAAGCGATAAAATAACAGGACTTACATCAGCAGCGGGACTATGGGTTTCTGCAGGGGTCGGAATAGCTTCGGGATTTGGACTATTTACGTTGGCAATAATTGCAACTGCCGCAGCATTACTAGTTTTTACGTTCATGTGGTTTATAGAACATTTTTTGAAAAAATATTCATACAAACCAGAAAGCTGGGAAGAAAAAAATAGTTAACAATACAAAATCCCCAAGGTCCGACCTTGGGGATTTTAAAGGAAATTTATTTCAAGCTTTTCTGGTAACTCTCAAAAATATTCAAACCAGCAAAAATTATTTCCAAAATAATGGCTGCTTGTCCTATAACGAGTAATGATGGAGCGTTTATTATTACAGTAAGAAACAAAAGACCGTAGCCAACTGTCCAACAGAAAAATTGCAGCCTACCTAAAATAGACGCTTGTAAATTATCTAAAGAGAATTTTTCTACAAGTTCGTCTGTTTTGCTATCTACTATTCTTAAATATCTAATAAAAAAATCTTTAGTATTTATCCAAAGCAGAAGAAGCTCAAGTGACCATACGATAATAATAATTTCTAGACTTAACAATTTAAACGAATATATAAGATACGTGGCCCAAGCAACCAGAGAAACATCGCGAATATGATCTAACCAAGTTCCTTTTATCGTGACGTTGTTATTGTTTCTTGCGGTCGGTCCGTCTATGGCATCAGTGATAGCAGCTAAAACCAATATAAGTAGTTGCCACTCAAATTTAAACTTCGCAAAATACATATAAATAGCCAAAAAAATCAGACCAAAACCAACGTAAGTTATCTGGTTGGCAGAAATATTAATTTTATAAAATAAATTTGTAAGAGGCTTTAAAAAAGAGTCACGCCAGTTTTTTTCTAACGCTGTTAAAAAATCATCTTTTCTTCTGATTAGTATTTTTTTAATTCGGTGTTTGTTTTCCATTTACCCGAGAGAATTTTTGCTGATGAAGATGTTATTGTTTTATAAGCCTTAACCTCTAAATTTCAACTATATCCTAATACGTAAACATAGTTGTGGTAAAAGATCTTCAATAACGTCAACAAAAACTTTAACGGGTTAATTATAACTGAATTAATTATAAAGTCATGCTCAAATATTCGCATTGTGCGCAATATTTAAAAGTGCTAGTCTTTTATCAGTAAAAGTTCTTCAGCCAAAGAGAGGTGCATCATGCAAAATGCAATAAATTGGATCTTAGAGAGAACCGAAGCCACGGAAATCCAGTGGAAACGCTTTGAGGTAGGCCCAAAAGTGGATTTTGAAGTTAATACCCTCGGCGTTACTTTCCAGGCCAAATGTCCAAAAGAAGGAAAAAAGTTTTTTAAAAATGCCTATGTTGGCTTAAGAGGAAAGCAGGAAATAATATGCCTCGTTGTAGTAGATTTAAAAGGAAAATGGCATTTTATAGATGCTTCAGATAGGGGAGCAATACGACAGCAAATAAAAAGCATCTTCTCAGGGTTTTTTAATCAACGGTGTTATATAAATAAGAAACACAAAACACCGTGGTAAAGAAAAAAGGGGCGGG
>JAVHRR010000046.1:24240-25732 GCA_036171775.1 Minisyncoccota bacterium | reverse complement strand
TCAAAATAAAACACACTTGAGTCTTTGGGAGACTCAAGTGTGTTAGGTTTAGACTTTGACATCTTTGCACTATTTCTATTTGAAGCATGTATGACAGAGCCCCTTTGCTTTAATGACATTCTTTTTTCTGCAACTAGTACATCGGCCAACCTTACTTCTCCTCCAACACATAGGACATATTGGCTCATTGTTTTTATCACGTTTTGCCACTGGTTTAACCTCGCCGCACTTAGAGCATTTTTTGTGTTTTGAAGGATTGTGGTAGTAGGCTTTGTTTTTACAGCTTTTACAGACTGCCAAACCGTTCTTGTTTTTTTCTACATTTTTCTCTTTTTTACACACAAAACATATTCCATGTTTGGTAGTGTCCTTGCCAATAAGAACCTTATTACACACCTCACATATTGCTTCACCAGCTTCGTTACGTTTCGCTACGAATTTGACCCTTTCACAAATCGAACATTTTTCGTGTTTTGAACGATCTTTTCTTCTGGCTTTACTACGGCAAGTGTCACAGATAACGTCACCATTAATATGCCGTATCGCAACGCGTCCCATGTTGCCACACACAGAACACTTCTCGTGATTGGATGGGTCCTTGCGATAGCACGAAATACAGATTTTTTTGCCAGTTTTGCGATTTGTGTGAACAGTTTTAGATTCTTTGCATACATCACAAACATTATTTAACATAAGCAAATCTCCCAGTATTTTAAAGGATATGAAAAATCAAACCTTACTAATCTAGTGTTACGTTACATTATTAATAATGATGTGTCAAATTTAGAAATTATATTTGTGCTCGGGGCGGGAATCGAACCCGCATCTATGAAATAGACAACATTTTAAGTGTTGCGCGTATACCAGTTCCGCCACCCGAGCTTATTTTTTTTTATTTCTTCCTCTATGTGTCGATTTTAAACTATGACAATTTGGGCACAAGACTCTTAAATTTTTCAATCGGTTATCTCGATGATCTCCATTTATATGATCGAGTTCAAGGGGGATTCTACCATCTTTTGATATTTTTGCCCAGGCACATTCTTCACATTTTTTATCTTTTAACCCAACAGAAAATAATCTTTTCTTAAGTTTAAAACTTTGAAAGTCACTATTTTTAATCAAAATATCATTTAATTGTATTCTAGGAATACCAATCAATTTCATTCCCTTATTCCATCCCTTGCCCTTAAAATGTTTTGTATTGATATTAAATTTTTTTATATATTTCTTGATTTGATCATAATTGCCCCCAGCCTCAACAAGACCAAGTTTGTTTAAGACCTGTCTAACACTCGTTGATTTTGCCGAGGCACTTATCAAATCTTTTTCAGTCCATTTTTTTATATACATGGCATACGCTTAATAACAAATATACATTCAAGTATACCATTTTATAAATATAAAACAATTTTACAGAGGCCCGGGGCAGAATTGAACTGCCGCATAGAGATTTTGCAGATCTCTGCCTTACCACTTGGCTACCGGGCCT
>JAVHRR010000046.1:0-24140 GCA_036171775.1 Minisyncoccota bacterium | reverse complement strand
GTATCTATTTTTTGTCTATGTTTTTCGCCTAAGTCTATTTGAAAATCAAAGGTTGGAATTCTGCCCAATTTGGTATGGGTTTTGATATATTGTCTAAATTCTGACCTCATTCTCTGCATAAACTCAAGAGCTGCAGCCTCCTTATCTTCTGGAAGAACTGTAAAAAGAATATTAACATATTTTTCATCATTTGAAAGTCGCACGTCAGTAATCGTGATAAGGGAAGCACCATTGGACTCTCTCTGCATAAATTCTGCAGCGGCTTCTTTAACTATTCTCATTATTCTTTCGGATCTATTTTCACTCATGTTATTTTTCTATAGTCTTATACAATAATATTTTATCTCCTGGGGCAGGAATAACTTCTGACTGAAACTGACAACCAAACTCTACTCCCTCACGAACTTCACCTACTTTATTTTTATCTTTTTGTAAATCACGAATTTTTCCTCTTCCGATTTCAACAGCATTTCTCATTATTTTAGCTTCTTCTCCAACAAATACGGTTCCTTTTTCAACACGTCCGCCGAGAACATGTTTATCTCTCATCGTACTAAAATTTTTCAAAACTTTAATTTCTGCAGTTACTTCTTCCACCATGATTTTTGGTGTTCTCTTTTCTACTTCTTCCGCTAGCCATTCCGCGATCTTATAAATTATATCAAATGTTTTTATTTGTATCGCTGATCTCTCTGCTAGATCTTTTGCTGAAGCATCCACTTTGACATCAAAGCCAAGTATAATAGCGGGATTTCTACCGAAAGCTTGTTTTACGTCGTTTTCAGAAATATTTCCTGTACCTGCGCCGACTATTTTGATTTTTACTTTTTCTTTGTTTAATTTATCTATTTCGTGCTCTACAGCATGAATAGATCCAGCAGCTTCTGTTTTTATCATTATTCTTATAATGTTTGGATCTGCATCGTCAACGGTACTGTCAGCATTATAATTCTTAATTGGAATATTTTTGTCTTTTTCTTTTTGTTCTAGTATAAATTGTTCCGCATCCTTTTTATTATCAAAAGTAATAAAATTACCGCCAACTTTCGGTAGTTTATCAAAGCCAATAATTCTGATGGGGGATGAGAAAATAGCCTCGGTTATTTTTTTACCAAGAAAGCTTTCCATCATTCTCGTTGGTGCAATCCTGTCTCCAGAAACTACATACATTCCATTTCCAATATGTCCGTCTTTTATAACAAGTACCGCTGTAACGCCTTTCTGTTTGTCCAGGTGTGCTTCTATTATGATACCCTCAGCCAATTTTTTCGTATCACCTTTTAAATCTTGCATTTCAGCAACAAGGAGAATCATATCTAGAAGTTCCGGTACGCCTTGACCTGTTTTTGCTGATATAGGTACAAATGGTATTGAGCCACCATATCCTTCCAAATATATTTCATTCTCAACAAGACTATTTTTAGTTTTCTCGATATTTGCACCCGGTCTGTCTATTTTGTTTATTGCGATAATGTAAGGCAACCCACTGTCAGTAATACATTTAAGGGCATCTAAAGTTTGTTTTTTGACTCCCTCCTCAGCAGAAACTACGAGTACAGCCACATCGGCAATGCTCGTACCACAAGATCTCATAAAGCCAAAAGCTTCATGTCCTGGAGTATCAAGAAAAGTTATTCTTTCGCTAGCCCCAGCCGGGGTTTTATGCACAACTTCATAAGCAGAAATTCTTTGAGTAATACCGCCGGCTTCCGTATCTACAATATTGGTTTTTCTAATATAGTCTAAAAGAGTTGATTTTCCATGGTCAATATGCCCCATTATACAAACAATAGGAGAACGCTTTATTATGCTGTTTTTGGCACTTTTTTCCATAAATTTTTGACAATAAAAAAAGAATCGGGTTACCCATCTTCATTGTTTAGTGGTTATTTACCTATATTATGCTTTCTTTGGCTTTTTGCAAGGCTGATTTCTCTTCGGCTGACAGTTCGTATTCAGAAACAAGGTTTTTTATTGGTTTAGAGAATACGCTTAAATGATCTCTAGAATATAAGCTAGAAATAACAACACCATTTCCCTCACTGTTTATAAGTGCAGTCGCAAAACTTTGGTTACTTCCAGAACCATTTCCTTTAAATGGGTTAAATCTCACCGTCTCATTTCCTGAAATTGTTTTTCTTAATTTTTTGTCGACAATTTCTAATTCTTCCATTGTTTTTTCAGCGTGTTTTTTGAGTAATTCTGTGTCTTTTCTAAGAACGCTAATTGATTCATCTAAAGTCCCGCTCTTGCTTCCAAGCAGCTTTCTCAACTTAACTTCGAGTCTAATAATCGAAATCAAAAGTAGTAAAATTATTGTTCCTACACCCACAATTATATATGTTTCAAATGTCATTTGCGTATTATATCTTGGTCTAGTTTTTTTTGCAAAAAATGATAGATTGTTAGTATGAACCCCGCAAAGAATTTTACAAGAATTGGTCTTTGCGAGCGAAGCGTGGCAATCCAGGTTGAATAAATGAATATTATGTTAAATCTTAAAAAAAGTGAAAATTCACACGGGGCAAGAAAAATCTATCTAGATAACGCAGCCACAACTTCTTTAGACAAAAAAGTTTTATCCGCAATGTCCAAATATTGGTCAGTAGATTTTGGTAATCCAAGCTCCATACATTCTATGGGCGTAGTAGCTAAAGTAGCATTACAAAAAGCAAGAAAAACAATCGCAGACCTTATCGGTGGGCATGACAGAGAAATAATTTTTACTTCAGGAGGAACAGAAGCAAATAACCTCGCTATTTTTGGTTTGATAAATTTAGTTCGAAAGGGTGGAAGAAAATATTCTGATATTCATTTGATTACAACGGAAATAGAGCACAGTTCAATCTATGAGTGTTTTGACGAGCTTCAATCAAGAGGCGCTAAAATTGATTATCTTAAAGTAGATGAGTTTGGTTTGGTGAACCCAAAAGACTTGAGAGGAATGATTAAACCAGAGACATTGCTTGTATCAATTGGTTATGCAAATGGTGAAATAGGTGTAATACAATCTATAAAAGAAATTATAAAAGAGGTAAGGCATTGTAAAAAGGAATTCGGAAGAGAACGAATGGCTTTGCCTTATTTTCATATTGACGCTTCGCAAGCAGGACTTTATTTAAATATGAATGTCGAAGAACTCGGAGTCGACCTTATGACGATGGACGCACAAAAAATGTACGGACCAAAAGGCGTCGGTGCTTTGTTTATTCGTGATGGAATAAAAATAGAGCCAATAATGTTTGGCGGAGGTCAAGAAAAGGGAATGAGAAGCGGGACAGAAAATATTCCTCTAATAATTGGTTTTGCAGAAGCATTTGAACTTGCTAGAAAAAATATGAAAAAAGAAAGTACTAGATTGATAAAGATACGAGACGAATTTTTTGGCACCTTCAAAAAAGTCATCCCAAATGCAATTATTAACGGGCACTTGGAAGCCCGGCTTCCAAGTAATATAAACATTTCTATTCTCGGACAAGATGGGGAAATGCTAGTTTTCAGACTTGATGAAGTCGGAATAATTTGTTCTTCGGCTAGTGCATGTGCTTCTGGAAGTGGCGAATCTGCTGTTGTAAGAAAACTTGCTGAAAAAACCGCAGTAAGTAAAAATGATATAAACGACAGAGCAAGATCAACCTTAAGATTTTCTATGGGGAAAAACACCAAACTAGCTGATTTAAAATATGTTTTAAAACAATTGTTTAAAATTTGCAAATAGCAGAATTTAGCATATAATTTCAGTAAGTTATGGAAAATCTTACGAAACAACAAATAATATTACTTACACTTCTAGTAAGCTTCGTTACATCGATAGCGACGGGTATTGTTACTGTTGCTCTTATGAACCAGGCGCCAGTCGGAGTCGTCCAAACAATAAACAGAGTCGTAGAAAGAACAATACAAACAGTTACAGCTCCAGCGAAAGAAACACAAACAGTAGTTAAAGAAACTATAGTTGTAAATCCTGAGGATCAGATAGTAAGTGCGGTAGAAAAAACTGCAAAGAGTGTTGTAAAAATATTCAGAACCAATACTGACTTATCTTCCGAATCAAATTCAATGATGTTCGTTGGTTTGGGAGCAATTGTAACTAACGATGGAATTGTTGCGACAGACAACAGCCTTATTTCAGAAGGAGGTAAATATTTTATCACAACTCAAGCCGACAAATTAACAGAGCTTTCAATTGTTAGATCAATTTCTGGTGAGCAGGTGGCTTTATTAAAAATAAAAAACGACGAAAAACCATTACTAATATTTTCAAAAGTTACCCTTTCTAAAGTTGATTTAAAATTAGGACAAACAGTAATTTATATTGGTGGAGAGAAAAAGGATGTAGTTTCAACAGGTATAGTTTCAAGTTTGTCTGCAAAAGAAGTAAAGCCAGCTGATAATTCTACTTCTACTCCAGCAACCACAAAAATCTCATCTATAGAAACTTCAATATCTTCCAACTTTGTTTCTGGGGGGTTATTGTTAAATCTTTCAGGAGAGCTTGTCGGAATCAAATCAAATTATATGGACAGCGCAAAAACCGGATTTTTTGCTCCAGGTTCTGATATACAAGAAGCACTTTCTTCTCTACTAGATATCAAAGAAAAGGTTCAGTAAACACTATTAAATTGCATTTTTTTGACATATCACATGTTAGGGGTTAATATGTGTTTTAAGAGCAGATTTACCCCAGTGAAATATCCGCCCAAGGCGGATTCCAGCAGTAGCTGGATTTCACAGGGTGGCGATTTATATAGTCGCTTTGCTCGTTATAAATCAGCCATGCCACCATTTAATAATTTTACAACGAAAGCAAAAGAGGTAATAAGAAGAGCTCATGAGCTTGCTATTGAACGTGGTCAAAATCATGTTAATCCTTTGCACCTTTTGGCAGCGCTTGTTCTTCAAGAAGAAAGCGTCGTGTCATCGATTTTAGACCGCCTAGAAATTGATATAATTTTATTTACAGATTCAATACTTGAAGCTACAGAATCAACAACTCCATCAACAACACTTTCTCCTTCTAATCAAATATATTTAACGCCAGATTTGGCACAGGTTTTAGATTTGTCTGGCAAAGAAGCTCAAGAATTAAAAGACGAATTTATTTCTACGGAGCATCTTTTCTTGGCGATACTCGATACACCTTGCTCAGCAAAAGATATTTTGCATAAATTTAAAATCGACAAGACAACTATATTAAAAATTCTTTCTGAAATAAAAACATTAAAAGGGGATGAAATAAATCAACCCAAAAAATACAGAGCAATTTTGAAATACACAAGAAATCTTACAAAACTTGCTAAAGATAACAAACTTGACCCAGTCATAGGAAGAGACAACGAAATTTCAAGAATAATACAAATACTTTCAAGACGAACAAAAAATAATCCTATTTTAATCGGAGAAGCAGGAGTGGGAAAAACAGCGATTGTGGAAGGATTGGCTATTAGAATAGCAACGAACGATGTACCAGAATCTTTAAAAGACAAAGAGCTTGTTTCTCTTGATCTTGGTCTTCTTATTGCTGGCACAAAATATAGAGGTGAGTTTGAAGAAAGATTAAAAGGAATTATAAAAGAAATAGAAAAATCAGAAGGTAAAATTATTCTTTTTATAGACGAAATACATACTATAGTTGGTGCCGGTTCCGCAGAAGGATCCATGGATGCTTCAAATATGCTCAAACCAGCTTTATCTAGAGGTGAGCTAAGAACGATTGGCTCGACAACATTAAAAGAATATCAAAAGATAGAAAAAGACCCAGCTCTTACAAGACGTTTTCAGTCTGTTATGGTATCTGAACCTTCAATAGAAGATGCTGTCGCTATTTTGAGAGGACTTAAAGAAAAATACGAGCTATATCATGGAGTTAGAATTACTGATGACGCTATTTTATCTGCGGTGAACTTAAGTAGTAGATATATTACCGATAGATTTTTACCAGATAAAGCCGTCGACCTTATTGACGAAGCTTCTTCAATGCTTAAAATTGCTCTTGAAAACATGCCACCTATTCTTGAAGAAACAAGAAGAAAAATAATGAGACTAGAGATAGAAAAGGAGGCGTTAAAAAAAGAAGTTGAAGGAGAAAAAAAGAAAGAGACAAAAAAGAGAGTTGAAATTATTGAAAAAGAAATTGCGGATTTGAAAGAAAAAACCTCAGACTTAGAGCTTAGATGGACAACCGAGAAAGAAATATTGAGCAGTGTAAAAACTATCAAAAAACAACTCGAGATTTTAAGAATCGAAGCTGAAAATGCTGAAATAAAAGCAGATTTGTCTTTAGCTGCAGAAATAAGATATGGAAAAATACCTGAAGCAGAAAAAGAGCTAGATATTAAATTGAAAAAACTTAAAAAACTTCAAACATCTAGAAGGGTTTTGAAGGAAGAGATTACAGAAGAGGATATCGCCTCAGTGGTTTCAAAATGGACTGGTGTACCAGTTTCAAGAATGCTTGAAAGTGAAGCTCATAAGCTTATAAGGATGGAACAAGATTTGGAAAAAAGAATTGTTGGCCAAAACGAAGCTGTTATAAAAATATCCGACACCATTAAAAGATCTCGTGCAGGTATTGCCGATCCAAATCGACCAATTGGTTCATTTATTTTCCTAGGACCTACTGGAGTAGGAAAGACCGAGCTTACAAAAGCATTGGCTGAATTTTTGTTTGATGATGACAAAGCACTGATACGAGTTGATATGTCTGAGTTTATGGAAAAACATTCTACCTCAAAGCTTATAGGCTCACCTCCAGGATATGTAGGGTACGAGGAAGGTGGATCTCTTACAGAAACCATAAGACACAGACCATATTCTGTAGTTTTGTTTGACGAAATAGAAAAGGCTCATCCAGAAGTATTTAACGTACTACTTCAGGTTCTTGATAGTGGAAGACTTACAGATTCAAAAGGTAGAGTTGTAAACTTTAAAAACACAGTAATAATAATGACTTCAAATATTGGAGCACAGTTTATAGATAAGATGGAACAAATCGGTTTTTCTACAACGGATGGAAAAACAAGTGAATATAATTTGGTTAAAGAAAAAGTCTTTGCGAGTTTGAAAGATTTCTTCAGACCAGAATTCATGAATCGTCTAGATGATGTAATTATTTTTGACATCTTGAGTAAAGAAGCAATTCGAAAAATAGTAGATATCCAAATAGGCCAAGTTAACGAAAGATTGATTTCAAAAGAAATATCTATGCAGATTTCAGATAAAGCTTTAGATTATCTTGCAAAAGAAGGTTACAATCCGCAATACGGAGCAAGACCGCTTAAGAGACTTATTCAAACAAAACTTTTGAACCCAATTGCTTCGCTTATTATCTCACAAGGAATATTGAAAGGCGGAACAGTAATCGTAGATATTAAAAATAATGACATTTCATTTGAAGTGAAAAAAGGAAAGAGGGGAATGATTGTGGCCAGAGAGTTAGCAGGAATTAGCTCGTAGCTTTTTAGTTTCTTGGTAATGTAATTTAAAAACGCAAAGGAGTTTCGCTTCGCGAAACTCCTTTGCGTTTCCATAAAAAGCTAAGAAGCTACTTACTACAAGCTGATTATAGTTTGAAATTAAATAAATTAAATGATACTATGCATTTCATGCGCCGGTCGTATAGCGGCAATTACGGGAGACTGTAAATCTCCTTCCTTCGGGATTCGATGGTTCGAGTCCATCCCGGCGCACATAATTAAAACACACACTTAAAATTGGGTGTTTTTAATTATGTGCGCCGGAGCAAACAAACTGCTTTGTTTGCGTGATGGACTCGAACAGCGGAATGATGTCCCGCAAGCTTGCTGGACGAACGAGCTGGTGCCCAGACAAAGCTGAGTGACGACGAAGCTTTAGTCGCGGGAGAGAAATGTACTCATGGTCCATCCCGGCGCACAACATAAAAACACCCAAGGGGTGATTTTTGTTTGCGCGACCAAATTTTCTAGCATAAAGCGATTAGAAATTAAAAGCACTCACTGTTTATCATTTTATATAATTTATGATATAATTTGAGATGAAAAATATGAAACTGAGCTAAATAATTATTTAGAATACTCAATATTTAAAGTACAGATGACAATAAATAAAACAATAAAACAAAAGCCAAGTTTTTTTTCACTAGAGATAAATATTGGAGGTTTTAATTTGACACAAAAAGCACTTTTTGCCAAAAATATGGCAGTGATGATTAAGTCCGGACTTACCGTCAGTGAAGCATTGGAAATCACGTCTGATTCCATGTCTGGTAATTTTAAAAAAGTAATTGATCGTATTAAAACATCTGTTATGGCCGGTAATACTTTAAGTGAGAGTCTCAGTGAATACCCAAAGGTTTTTACTCCACTATTTATAAGTTCGGTTCGCGCCGGTGAAACCTCAGGCTCTTTAGAAGAAAATCTAGAGTATGCGGCTGAACAAATGCGAAAAGAAAAAGAGCTATCAGCTAAAATAAAAGGTGCCATGTTGTATCCTATTATTGTTTTGGTTGCCACTTTTATTCTTGGTTTAGCAATTTCTTTTTTTGTGTTACCTCAGATCACTCCATTGTTTCAGGGTTTGAATGTTAAACTGCCAATTACTACAAGGGCTTTGATTTGGTTTTCGAACTTTATAAAAAATAATAGCCTCAGTTTTCTTGGCGGAGTGATTTCTAGTTTTCTTGTTTTATCATATATTGTTAAACAGAAATTTTCTCACCCAGTGACACATTGGTTATTTATAACAATACCAGTAATAAAGCCTTTGGTTCGTAATGCTAATATCGCCCGTTTTTGTCGAACCCTCGGTACTTTACTAAAAAGCGGACTAACTATCAGTGAAGCGACATTAGTCACCCAAGCATCTTTGAATAATTATTATTTTAAAAAAGCCATAGGAGACATATCTTTGCATTTGAGTTCCGGTACTACTTTATCTGAGAATTTGACCAGGTATGACAAACTTTTTCCTAAATTAGTGGTCAGAATGATTCTTGTGGGAGAAAAGTCTGGCCGTTTGGAAGAGTCACTATATTACTTGGCAAGTTTTTATGAGGAGGAAGTAGATAATAGTGCTAAAACAATATCTACAGCTATAGAGCCAATTTTACTTATAGGTATTGGTTTGATTGTTGGTTTTCTCGCTTTGTCTATAATCACTCCTATTTATAGTATTACCGGTAATATTAAGTAGGGGGAATAATTATATTATGCGGAGAAATTTTACAAAAAAAACAACCGGCTTTTCTTTAATTGAACTTTTAATTGTTATTGGTATTACTACTATATTAGCTGGTGTGTCTGCAGTAGTATATGGTAATTTGCAGGTGTCTGCTCAGTTAAATGATGTCTCGGCGCAACTTACTCAAAGCTTGCGTTTAGCCAGAGAACAAAGTTTGGCTGGTTTAAATAATATTGATCATGGAGTTAAAATAGATTCAAATCAATATACTTTATATCAGGGAGCGTCTTATAATATCAGGGAGTCTTCTTATGATAGAGTATTTCCTTTGGCCAGTGCTCTTACACTTACTTTGGATTTAACCCCTGCTGGGTCAGATATTATTTTTTACAATGGAATAGGTTCACCAAGTGCCACCGGTACTATTACTGTTTCTCATTCAGTTACGGGGACAAAGACAATTATAATAAATAATTTGGGAGTTATTCAAGAACAATGAAATTTTTTTTAAATAATAAAAAAGGACAGTCTTTGATAGAAGTTATTATTGCGATGGCTATATTTGCTTTGATAGCCGGAGCTACTATGAGTCTGACTCTGGGTAGTTTAGGCGGCTTGATTCAAGGGGGAGATGAAACAGAAGCGCAGGGATTAGCTGAGGAGGGGGTGGAGGCAGTTAGATCTGTCAGAGAAGGGGCCTGGAATAATCTAGTATATAGTCCAGCACAGATACAGATTAGCAGCAGCACGTGGAGCTTACTAAATAGTGTAAGTGAGCTTATTGATAATAAATATACCCGGATAATAACTTTATCTGATGTTTGTAGAGATGGGTCAGATAATATTACAAATTGTCCAGGAACATATATTGATCCACATATAAAATTAGCTTCTACTACCGTGAGCTGGTCACCCAGATATAATGCCACAAACACCGTAGAGCAATTTTCTTTTATTACAAATTGGGAGTCACGTGATTGGGTTCAGACAAATTGGATTGGAAGTTCTACTCAAGCGATCTGGTCTGATATTACAAAATATTTTAGTGATAATGGAGGGATAGATAATCGAATCGCCGGAGAGCTGACATTGGCTCCTGCCGCTGATGGTGCTTGGGTATTGTCTGGCGGTTCCGAGTTAACTGATACCACTGACAGTAATTTTAATGCTGGTACATATTCAAATACTGTAGCTACCAGCACCGGTGTGTCTGCAAGTGTCGTGTTGGATCAAACTGTTAGTTGGGCTCTTTTTCAAGATACCGGTACACAGATATGGAATGGTATTGCTTGTGCCTCAAGTACTAATTGCTGGGCGGTGGGTAACACTGGTGCCGTGGCTAGTTACAATGGAACCACTTGGACCACCATCACTCCTATTTCCACCCTCGCCGTAAATGATTTGGCTATTGTGGCACCTAATGACATTTGGGCGGTAGGTTCATCTGGTAATATTTGGCGTTATAATGGTACCACTTGGTCATTATTTGTGGATACTGGTACTCAGGTTTGGAAGGATGTCGTTTGTACTTCTGCCTCAAATTGCTGGGCGGTTGGTGGTGCCAGTGCTTTAGCTAGGTATAATGGAACAAGTTGGACCGTTTCTGCTATTTCTCCCGCTGGTGCTATTAATACTGCTTTTGCTTTATCTGCAAGTAATATTTATGCCGCCGGTTCGTCTGGTAAAATTTGGAACTATAACGGTACTTCCTGGTCTCAGGTAGTAGATACCGGTATTGAAACATGGAATGATATTACCTGTACTTCCGCTTCTAATTGCTGGGCGGTAGGAGGTGCTGGAGCCCTCGTATATTATAACGGTACTACTTGGACGGAATCCACCATCCCATCATCAGCGGCTATTTATACTATCTATGCTTTATCAAGCTCCAATATTTGGGCGGCTGGTGCTTCTGGTAGTATTTGGAATTACAATGGTTCAGTTTGGTCTTTATATACTGATACGGGTACTAATACTTGGCAAGCAATGTACTTTTTGACTACTGATTTGGGTTGGGTAGTGGATAATGTTGGTCAATTTTATAAATATTCTAACGTTTATTTCCCGAGCGGTACTTTTAACTCACGTATTTTTGATAGTGGTTCGCCCACTACGGTTTGGAGTTATGTTTACTGGACAGAGACTCTTCCAATTGGAGGTGATATTACTGTCTCTGTCCGTACTGGTAATACCGCCACACCTGATGGTACTTGGTCTACCTGGAGTGCAGAATTAACAAACAATCTAGGCTCGGCTATTTCTGGGACAGCCAGATATTTACAGTATAGATTGACTTTTACCAGACCAACTAATCCGGTCACAACGGTAGAATTAGCTAACATCACCGTGACTTATAATTCACCTACTACTGCTCACCTAAACGCTGTGGATATGCTCAACGCTAGTTTCGGTTTTGCGGTGGGGGCTGGCGGAACTATTTTGCAATATAATGGAGTCGCTTGGGGGCCTGTTTCTTCTCCTGTTTCTAGTAGTCTAAATGATCTAGATATTGTTAGCGCTAATGATGCCTGGGCGGTAGGAGACGCTGGTATTATTTTACATTATGATGGTGCTAGTTGGAGTTTACATACTGATACGGGTGCCAATTTTTGGAATGCTATTTCTTGTTTATCAACTGGTTACTGTTGGCTAGCTGGTAATGGCGGTGATCTTCTTTTTTGGAATGGTTCTACCTGGGCTATAGTTGCCAGTCCGGTTGCCAGCAATTTAAATGATGTTTATATTTCCTCCAGTACTAGCGCCTGGATTGGAACATCTAATGCTTCTGGAGAAATTATTTATTATAACGGGGCTTCTTGGTCTATTCATACTAACCTGTCTGGTAACGAAGCTGTTCAAAGTATTTTTATAACTTCTCCTACAAGCGGTTGGGCGGCAGGAGATAGTGGGCAGATTATGAAGTGGAACGGTGTGTCTTGGACTGATTTTCAGGATACTGGTACTAACGCTTGGATGGAATGTGCTTGTGTCTCTATTTATGATTGTTGGTTAATTGGTGGCGGTGGCCAAATTGCTCGTTATGATGGTGGTCTGACTTGGAATGCTTCTATTCTTTCTCCCACCACTCGTCAGCTAAATGATATTTCATTGATTTCCAGTAGTGATGGCTGGGCCGTGGGTAATAGCGGAACCCTAATTCACTTTACTAGAGGGGCAGTTTTTCTTACCAGTGGCTCGTTAATTTCTTCAGCTTATAATATGGGTAGCCCTTCCGCCGTTCAGATTATAGAGTGGGATGAAGTAAAACCGGCAAATACCGATATTAAATTTCAAGTTCGGACAGCTCCGGATGCCGGTGGTACTCCAGGTATTTGGACGGATTGGTTTGGATTTGGCGGTTCTGGTACCTATTTTACCAATAATTTTGGTTCAATTATTTCGGCCTTATTAAATGGAAATCAGTGGGTGCAATATCAAGTAGAGCTAACCAGTGATGGAGATGATACGCCAGTTTTGCAAGAAGTAAGGGTAAACTATAAATAATTTTAATGAAAAGAAATTTTAAAAATAAAAATAGAGCCTTTACCCTTATAGAAATGCTTATTTACATTGGTATTATTGGTATTGTTATTTCTGGTTTCGTCTCACACAGTTTATCTGTTTCTGGTGCTAGTAATAAGAATTATTCAGTGGTGACTGTGCAAGCTAATGCTAGGACAGCCCTTCAACTTATGAGCAGAAAGATTCGAGAGGCTGAAATTGTTATTGTTCCAGTCAGTTCAGCCACTAGCACAAGTTTAACTTTAAATATGCCTGATATTATACCAAGTATAACCTTTTCTGTTTCTAACGGTTCTCTTTTTATGGAACAAAATTCAGTCATTACCCAAATTACTGATAATCAGGTTTTTGTTACAAGCCTTGTTTTTAGTAACCTTGGCACCTTAGGGAAAAGAGATATTATTAAAATAGATTTGAATTTGAAATTTAATGTTCCAGATGGAGATGTTCAGTTTGGTTATACAAAATCATACAGAACGGCTGTAAGTACTAGGATATAAATAATATATGAAAAATAATTTACAAAAAAAGAATAAAGGAGTGGCTGCTCTTTTAACCATTGTAATTATTGGGGCCGCATCCTTAATTATGGCTATTGGGGCTTCACGTTTAGGATTGGGAGAGTTGGAGACTGGACTAAATGAAATTAGAGGAGCCCAAGTTTTGGTTTTAGCTGATGGTTGTTTAGAAGAGGCTTTATATAAACTTAAAAAAAATAATTCATATGCTGGAGCCACATTGAGTCTTGGTGGTGGATCCTGTATAATATCAATAAGCGGCGGTGGATCAACACGTACAATACTTAGTACTGCTACTCTGGGTTCATATACCAAGAGGGTTGAGATGACTGTCACTCTAGGTGGGACAGTTATATCTATTGATACTTGGGGTGAAATTTAAGCACAAAAAACTTTAAAATATTAAATATGTCTTTTCTTTCATTTAAAAAAACAGCCATTGGTATTGATATCTTTGACCAAGCTATTGAGATTGTCTTGCTGGAAAAAGATGGCTCAAAAATAAAACTAGTTAATAAAGGGCGAGCTATTCTAACACCGGGTTTGATTATCCAGGGTAGGGTCTCTGATAAAAAATTATTAGCCGATACCCTTACGGCCTTATTTAAAAAAAACAAAATCAACGTTGCAGATCATAAAGTGGTTGTTTTTGGTTTACCAGACAATCAGTCATACGTACACTCTTTTCATGCAGAAAAAGTAAAAGGGGATAAATATGATAATTTAGTTGTGACTGAGCTTACCCAAATAGTGCCAATACCGATAAATGATCTAACTTTTGGTTATACAATTATTTCTGATAAAAAAGATGGGGTAAATATAGTTTCTGTAGGCGGTGATAGATCAGTAGTGACAGATTGGCAAAACTTCTTTTCTGGTTTGGGTATTAAAAAAATTCTCATCGCTCCGGAAAAAACAACTACAGAAATAGGTCAGACCGTCTCTACTAAAGTTGGTTTAGAAACTACTAAAAAGTCACCGCGAACAGTAAAAAAGGCAAAAATTTCTGAAACAGAATATATTGAGGCTATTGGTCTAGCTATCTCCGGTTTAGATAATGAAATCTACAAAGTACCATTTTTTAATGATTTATTATCCAGCCAAGAAGTTAAGGAAACCAAAGTAATAGAAGCGCTTTCTTATAAAGATGAGCCAGAGGATGGTGGTGTGCAAATTGTAGATGGGGATGCTAGTGATGAGGATAATATAATTAGAAAACAAAAAATGTTTTTAGCCGTCATTGCTATCTTTGGTTTGGTGGGTATTGGTTTAGCTTATTGGTACCAAACAGAACAAACAAAACAACAACAAGCTTTTTTGGCCTCAAAACAAACCAAATTTTCTATTGTCCAGCCGTTTACTTTGGATGTTCCTATTGCAACAGCGAGTTCTGAAATAACAAGCGACAGAGTTAATGGTCGGCTTTTTGTTGATATATTTAACACTACAGCAAAAATGGATGAGGCGGTGGCCTTTTCAAAAATTAGAGCAGGTCAAAATTTATTAGATGGGGAAAAAGCATGGCCCGAACCAGTTTCTATAATTAATGTTAACGACAAGACTAGTAAAAAAATACCTTCATATAAATATACAGTAACTTGGCTGACATATAATGGAGGTGAGGTAAATGCTTTAGCTGTTCGTAAAGTATCAAATGCCCTTACATCAAAAGGTATAAATTATGCGGTTAATAATGTAGAGAGAACCACCCTTAAAAAAACTGATAATCCTCAGGTATTATTAATGACCGTTACCGTGAGCATATCGCTGGCAAAAAAAATTGATGATGTTATAATATTCCAGTAGATTTTATTTTAATGATTAAAAAAAGACAACAAGGTTTCACTTTAATAGAACTTCTTATCGTAATAGCGATTATAGCCATCATAGCCTCTATTGTTTTTGTGGCTTTAAATCCATTAAAACGCTTTCAGGATTCTCGTGATGCTAAGCGAGCAGCTGATGTAGAATCTATTTTGTCGGCCATTAAAACAAATCAAGTAGATAGGGGTGGTTCGTATATTGGTAATATCGATTTACTAAACAACGGCGAGGTTTATATGATCGGGACAAGCACCTCTGGTTGTATTAAAACCTGTACCACAAGTGTTACTTCAAATTTTAATTGTGTAGATCTCACTCCTTTAGTTAATGCCGGATATTTAGGGAGTGTTCCAATTAGTCCAGATGGTGTTAGTGTTTGGAGCAAGGAGACTACTGGTTATACAGTGACCAAGGCTTCATCTGATATTATCACGGTTCGTTCTTGTGAAAATGAAGGGAGAGGAGAAATAGTTGGCTCAAGATAGTTTATAAGATTAATAATAATTTATCCCGTAAAAAAAATAATATTGGGATTTAAAAAATGAAAAAAAGACAACAAGGTTTCACTTTAATAGAACTTCTTATCGTAATAGCTATAATAGCCATTTTGGCGGCTGTTGTTTTTGTGGCCTTAAATCCATTAAAACGCTTTCAGGATTCTCGTGATTCAAGAAGGGCCGCTGATATAGAAAATCTATTATCAGCTATAAAGGTACATCAAGTAGATAATGGCGGATCGTATATTGCTGCCATCAGTACCACAACAGCTGGAAGTGTATATATGATCGGTACCGACTCTGCAGGTACTGCAGATACTTTTAATGCTTTTTGTGATACAGCCGTAGCGGGTACTTCTTCCATTATTAATCTTAGCGGTTTAGTAACTGCTGGCTATTTAGGCAGTATTCCAGTAAGTCCTAATGGTGCTGGTACATGGACTGCAGGTCATTCTGGTTACACATTGACCCGTGCCTCCAACGGCATTCTCACTATCAGTGCCTGTGAGTCAGAAGATACTACAGAAATATCAACCTCTAGATAATTTTATAGCAATTATTTAAAAATTATCGTAGAACGAAATTTCATATTGTTCTTTAGTCCCAAATAAACCACCATCTGCTTCAGGAGATGGTGGTTTATTTGATTTTGGTTTGTTGGTTCTTCACTATATTTTAGAATATATAAATGTTATAATTTTTAATAGTTTATTATTTCATAAATCGGTCTTGATAAATAGAACAGGGTGTATAAATAAAAAATGACAAATGAAACTTCGAAATAAAATAAATATAAGTTTTCTTACTATTTTTGTTATCGCACTCTCCATTGTTGGTGTAGTAGTCAATATCTATACCACGAGCCTGGTTCGATCAAAAATTGTCGGTTATATTGATCTAAGCAATAAGATTAAGGCTTATCAAATAAGGACTTATATTCAAAATCAGCTGAGAGAAAGTATCACGTTGTCTAGTAGTTTGTCTTTAAGTGATTATTTGGATACTTCTTTGGACACCGAGCAGCATTCACTCGCTAAACACGGTCTAGATATACTTCTAAATAATTTTATCAAAATCAACCAGCAGGTTTCTGAAGCGTTTTTAATTAATAGTATGGGTATAGTAGTGGCTTCAACTGATGAAACAAGAATTGGGCTAGATAGATCAAATGACAAATATTTTACCGAAGCTAAAACAAATACCTTTTTTAAGGATGTTTATTATTCTAGCCAAACCGAAAGAGAAAGTTATGTAATTTCATCTCCAGTTAGGAATAAAAACGGGGACTTTGACGGAGTTCTTGCATTTAGATTCAATCTCGACGGTTTATATCAAATTGTGAAAGGGGAAAGGAAATTGGAGAAGTCCGAGGACAGTTTTCTTGTTAATAAAGATAAATATTTTATTTCTAAGCCACTTTTTTTGGGAGAAGATGCCATTTTGAAACAAAAAGCTGAAACAGAAAATGTTGCTAATTGTTATAAACAAGAAGAAATAGACATTACAACAAAAACGGGCTACGAGGGCCTTTATAATCTGTATGGTTCAAGAATATTAGATGTCATTGATTATAGAAATGTCAATGTCGTTGCTACACACGCATATATTCCAGAAACAGGCTGGTGTTTAATTTCTAAAATAGACAGAGTTGATGTGATGTCTTTTCACTCCACCTTGCTTTTTATTTTCCTGACTGTCTTTTTGGTTACCGGAGTAATCTTTACGGCTATTGTTTTTGTAATCTCTAATAGGCTCACGAATCCTATATTTGATATAATAACCGGAACAAATAAAATAAAAAATGGTGAATACGGTTATAAAATAAACATCAAGACCAATGATGAGTTTAGAGAGCTTGGGGACGCATTTAACAAAATGTCCGAGACCACAAAAGCATATGCGGATACAATAGAAGAAAGGGTGCGTGAGCAAACTAACAATATAGAGGAGAAGGTTAATGAAGTTGAAGTGCAAAAGGCAGCAATTCTAAATATTTTGGATGACGTTGAAAATGCAAGACAGGAAGTATCCCTAGAAAAGAATAAGCTTGAAGCTATTTTATACAGTATTGGTGACGGTGTATTTGTCGTAGATGAAAATCTAAATATCATTCTTATTAATGAAGTAGCCATGAAAATGACTGGTTATAAGGACGAAGAGTTAATCGGTATTAAATATTATGAGAAATTAAAATTTATATTTGAAGAGACAGGAAAAATTAATAACAATTTTATTGATGACGCCATTAAGACCAAAACCATCCAGGAAATGGCGAAACACACAGTCCTGTTAACAAAAGATGGCACTAGAATACCGGTTGCTGACAGTACAGCGCCCATCTTTAATGAGAGTGGTAAGGTTATCGGTTGCGTTGTGGTTTTTAGAGACGTTACTCTCGCTAGAGAGATAGATAATGCTAAGACAGAATTTGTTTCATTAGCTTCTCACCAACTTAGAACACCACTCACACCCATTCGTCTTTTTTCAGAAATGTTGTTAAATGAGGAAGTGGGTAAATTGAATATACAACAAAAGGAGTATGTAGATTCTATCAGTCAGTCTTCGAAGAGAATGATTTCCTTAGTTAATGATCTTTTGAATGTATCTAGACTAGAGCTTGGTCGTCTAAAAATTGATCCAGTATCAACTAATATTGAGGATTTTCTTCAGGATATTATTAAAGAATTATCTCCCACTTGTCAGACTAAAGGCTGTGAACTGGTTTTTAATAAACCAGAAGAAAAACTACCAGATATAAGCATAGATCGAACGTTGATGCGTCAAGTTATACAGAATTTACTAACAAACGCTATTCGTTATTCATCAATTGAAAAAGGTTCTTTAATTACAATTTCTGTAGTAAAGAAAGATAATAATTATATATTTAGTGTTCAAGATAACGGTATTGGTATACCAGCAGACGCCCAAACTCATATATTTGAGAAATTTTATAGGGCGGAAAATGCGATTAAGGCTGAGGGTGAAGGCTCTGGTCTCGGTTTATATATTATTAAAATGATAGTAGAAGCCGCAGGAGGTAGGCTTTGGTTTCAATCACCACCAGATAGTAAGAATACCGGAACAGTGTTTCATGTTTCCATTCCAATATTTGGAATGGCTAAAAAAGAGGGCGATAAGGGTATGATTCAAGAAAATTCGTTAACTAATATAACAAAAGTATGAAAATATTAATTGTAGAAGATGAGGTTCAAACCAGTAAAGCTTATAGCGATCATTTAAAACGAAGCGGTTATGACGTGGAGATAGCTCGCGATGGTAAAGAGGGGCTTACGCAAGCAAGCATTTTTTTACCAGATATTATTTTGCTTGATATAGTTATGCCAATTTTAGATGGCTTAACGATGTTAAAACAATTGGCTGTTAATGAGAAATTGTCACATATACCCGTAATAGTTTTAACAAACCTTAATACAATCGATAGTATTTCGGGGGCAGTTATGTCTGGCGCTGCAAATTATTTAATAAAGTCTGACCTTAGTCTAGAGGACCTGGATCTAAAAATTAAGGAGGTCTGTGATAATAATAAAATAAAAAAATTTTCATGAAAAGCCAGATATCATTGTAGGATGGTGTCTAATTTGATATAATTCTGAAATGGTTAAAAATAAGAAGCTTGTCTTAATAGCGGAGGATGACAGATATATTTCCATGGCCTATAGAGACGGTCTAATTCGAGCTGGTTTTGACGTAGTTACTGCTATGGATGGTGTAGAAACTATTACCAAAATTAAATCTAATAAACCCAAACCAGATTTAATCTTGCTCGATCTAATCCTACCTACTAAAAACGGCTTTGAAGTTTTAAAAGAGATAAAAAAAGACACCGAGATAAACAATATACCGGTAATTATACTCTCCAACTTAGGACAAGATACAGATATTGTTAAGGGAAAGGAGTTTGGTGCAGTAGATTATTTAGTTAAGTCTGATTATTCTATGAAAGAAGTAATCGAAAAGGTTAAATTTCATTTAAAAATTATTATATAGTTATTATGGATATTTCTACGGAAAAGTTAAGAGAATTATTAGTTGTGCCTGGCTACATTACCGAAGCCGATTTTAAACTAGCTGAGGAGGATGCAGAAAAAGAAAATACTTCATTATTTAGACTTTTAGCAAAAGAAGGTTTTATTTCTGATGAACATTTAGGAAAAATTGTTGCTGATGCTTTTGACTATCACTTTGTTGATTTGAAGAAAATGAAAATTGAAGGAGATTTCCAAACGTTGATTCCTGAGGTAGTGGCCCGTTCTCAGCAGGCAGTTATTTTTGAGCGTCAAAAAAATGTGCTAAAACTAGCTACATCAAATCCAGATAATATTAACTTTATTAAGTTTTTAGAAAAAAGATTAAATTCTAAAATAGAAATATATTATGCTACACCACTTGGAATAGAAATAGCACTTAGATATTATGAGAGCGATGTTCGAACTCAGGTTGATACACTCATTACTGATTTAAAAAATAACCCCAAAAAAGAACAAAATATTATAGAGTTAGTTAATTTATTTTTAAAATACGCCTATGACAACGGAGCATCTGATATTCACATTGAGCCATTAGATGATGGTGTTTCCGTTCGTTTTCGTATTGACGGAGTCTTACATGCGGCAGTTGAATATCCCAAAGAATTTCATGACAATATTGTCTCCAGAATCAAATTTTTGTCTCGACTAAGAACGGATGAACATGCTGCGGCACAAGATGGTCGCTTTAGTTATAAAGTGGGACCACTTCAATTTGATGTCAGAACTTCAATCCTACCCATTACAGAAGGAGAAAACGTAGTCATGAGACTTTTGGCTGAGAGTTCTAATCGAATCGCTCTTGAGGATTTAGGTCTAGCCAGTAAAGATTTAGAGAAGGTTAAGAGAGCTTCTACTAAGCCATTCGGTATGTTTTTAGTTACTGGACCAACCGGGTCTGGTAAGACAACCACTCTTTATGGTGTCTTACAAATATTAAATAAACCAGAAGTTAATATTATGACCATTGAGGATCCTGTTGAATATAGTATTAAACATGTTCAACAGACACAGGTAAATATTAAAAAGGATCTTACTTTTTTAACGGGGCTTCGTTCTATTGTTCGTCAAGATCCAAATATTATTATGGTGGGTGAGATTCGTGATAAAGACACAGCTGAAATTGCAGTTAACGCCGCCATGACTGGCCACTTACTTCTTTCTACCTTACATACAAATGATGCCGCCACCGCTTTTCCACGTTTAATTGATATGGGGATAGAGCCATTTCTGGTTTCTTCTTCAGTAAATATTATTATTGCTCAAAGACTAGTTCGTAAAATATGTGAAAGTTGTAGAGTGAGCTATAGCCCAAATGGAGAAGATTCAAAATTGATTAAAGCTGAACCAGCACTAGCTTTGATTATTAAAAAAGTTTTTGGTCAAAATGATTTTTCTAAAATGACCTTCTTCAGAGGATCTGGTTGTAGGGCGTGTGCAAACACTGGATATGTTGGACGAACTGGTTTATTTGAAGTAATGGAAGTTGACGACAATTTAAGGTCTCTCATCAGTCAAAAGTCTTCTGCAGAAACTATCAATTTGATGGCTATCAAATTAGGCATGACACCTATGATCGAAGATGGGGTAAATAAGATCTTTCAGGGTCAAACCACTCTTGAAGAAGTTATTCGTAATATTAATTCGTAGACTATTAATAGAAAGACTAAAATCTTTTAGTATTTTGTAAACAAAATACTAGATGGTAGTTTTTGTGACTCTTAGATTTTACTAAATTAAAAAATTAAAAACCTTAACTATTCTGTGAAAAAGGGAGACTTTTCTGGTACTCATATGGAAAATAAAGATAAAATGTCGCATGATAAAGTTGCATTTGCTACTTTCATTATACAACGCTCCCTTAAACATAATAATTTAATTAATTTTTCTACTTTTTATAGTTTATTTTACGGATATGTTGGTGAATGAAAAAGGTTTGGTAAAAAATAGGTTCGAAATAAATAGCCCCCCCTGGTTTTGAAAGCTATTTTATTTATATTTTAAATAAGCTATACTATTCGCAGACGAACACCATAGGAGGCAAACATGCCTGAAAAAGAGGATGAAGATAGTCTCAAAAAAGTAGTACACGATAATATCTGGGATTATTCCCAACAGGACAGAAGAAGGAAATTAAAGGCAGATTATCTTAAAGGCGAGAGGGCAGAGAGGAGAAAGAATCCTCCAGCGTCCCAAAATAATCCGAACGAGGAAAAACCTCAAAAGGAGACTAAAAATGACCAGCCCTAGAGTATTGGGGCTGGTTTTTTGATGTTCGTTTTAATGCTTGACAGAAGATAGTAACCATGCTAAGATGGTACTAGATCAGCGGGACGGCATAGACCTTCCCCGCGCAATGATCTTTCGCCGGAACTGATGTGGGCCAACAGTGGCTACGGAACGTCGTTCTCGGTCAGGAGACGGGTGCGCCACCCAGTTTCTCTACAAAAGAAAAAGGAAGGTGAAAATGCGGAGACGGAACCTATAGTGCAATAAGTTTGCGTTACAGTGCGGGCTTGCGACCCGTCATAAAGAACTGTCTCAACAAGAATATCTAAAAGGGGGCCACGGGGCCCCCTTTCGACTTGCAAAAAATTATTTAAATCTATTATTTTTTATATATTTCTGTTATATTTTTATGAATGAATCCCGTAGTAGAATTTCAAATTATTACTTTGTTTTTATCAGCCGGGGTATAATAATATAGTCACATTTATTAATAATATTTAATCGTAATTTCAGAATGTTTAGCAATAAAAACAATTTGAAATTTCACTACCGGATGAATAAAAATCTTCGAAAAGGACTCCGCACCTGGATTGAAATAGACAAAAAAGCTATAAAACATAATTTTAATGTTTTTCGTAAACTTGTGGATAAAGACTGTAAAATACTTTCAGTTGTAAAATCTAATGCATATGGACACAATTTTATTGAATTTGCACAAGAGCAAGAAAAACTTAATACAGATTTTTTAGGAGTAGATTCTATGCAAGAGGCACTCGCGCTAAGAAGAGAAGGATTGAAAAAACCAATTTTAGTGCTCGGCTACACTGTGCCAGAAAGAATCAATGAAGCTGCAAAGAAAAATATCAGTATCACGATTTCTAATTTCGAGTTTCTTTCTGCTGTCATAAAATCTGGAGTTAAAATAAAAGTCCATATAAAAGTTGATACAGGAATGAACCGTCATGGATTTTTGGAAAATGACATAAAAAAAGTTTTAAAGATATTAAAGGAAAGTGGTAATATTATTGTTGAAGGACTTTATACTCATCTTTCCACAGCAAAAGATCCAAAATTAACAACTTATACTAATTCTCAAATAGAAAAGTTTAATAAGTGGAGAGACGCTTTTATAAATGCTGGTTATAGTCCAATCTGTCATGCTTCTGCAACAGGTGGAGCTTTGCTTTTTAAAAATGCGAATTTTGACATGATAAGGGTGGGAATTGGTTTGTACGGTATTTGGCCATCAAAAGAATCATACTTATATTTGAAAAACAAGATTTCTTTAAAACCTGTATTGTCATGGAGAACTATAGTTGCTGAGGTCAAAAAAATACCCAAAGGTTCGAAAGTTGGATATGACGGAACTAATATCGTTAAAAAAGACACTATATTAGCTGTTGTACCAATTGGTTATTGGCACGGGTATCCACGAGCACTTTCAAATCTTGGATATTTTTTAGTAAACGGTAAGAAAGCAAATATTCTTGGAAGAGTTTGTATGGATATAATTATGATAGATGTCACTTACGCAGGAAAAATAAAAGTAGGGGATGAAGTAACCATTATTGGTAAGCCTGCCCGAACGACGATTCAGTCGGGCGGGTCAAAAAACGCTGAAATTACCGCAGACGAAATTTCAAAACTTTTGAATGGTTCTACCTACGAACTTTTAACTAGAATAAATCCATTGATTAAACGTTTTTATATTTAGACAAACTAGATATTAACAACATTGGTTAATGGTATTAAATATGAGATACTTACTTCAGAGTATTTATATTTTATTTGTACATCTTGCACTCTGACAAGGAGAAAAAATGCCTAAAGAATATGGCGAGCATAAGTACAACAATGGTCTCTGCATCTGTGGCTGCTGGTCAAATTCATTGACCTCTGGAGGGCCAGTTGGACTTGATCCGAAAGGAAAGTGTCCGAAAAATCCTAAGGACGGTGTACCTATCGGTGGATTGCATGACTTCGAAGAGGTTGCGAAAGAGAGGATCGCGAGCTTATATTCGAAGATTCAAAATCTTGAAGATAGGCTTAAAAAAGCTGAGCAAGATCTCAAAGAAGCTAAACAAGCAAATAAGCAAAGATTCGTTGGAAAGATTTATCGCCACGAAAGTTCGTAAAATGTTTGACGTGTTGATGACCGGCTCGTAATTACTCGAGCCGGTCATTTTATTTTCCTCGTTTTTCTGCTACTATGATATTTCAATGAATATAAGAAACTTTAGTATTATCGCCCACATAGACCACGGGAAATCGACTCTAGCAGACAGAATGCTTGAGATCACAAATACCATAGAAAAGCGTAAAATGATGGACCAGGTGCTTGATAG
>JAVHRR010000045.1:0-1403 GCA_036171775.1 Minisyncoccota bacterium | reverse complement strand
TAATGATTCTAAAAGAATATTGAAGAAAATTCTATTCTTATTTGCACTAGTGATTCTAGCTGGTGTAATTTCCATTAATGATGCTTTTGCAGAACTGGATCTTGCTGATAAAAAACTTACAGGTAACTCAAATAATTCTGAATTTGAACTGATATTTTCTGATGGAACAGTATCAGGACATCTCACAGTTGAAAATCAACTAATCCCATTTGAGAATCTCACAGTGATAGTAAAACATAACAGTTTCCTGATAGTTGACAAATACAATGATGTCAGAATTTTTGGCAAACAGATAGGTGCAGAAAAATATCTTGTCTTCTTGAAAATAAACTCTGATGATATTCAAACAAAGTTGAGATTCATTGCAAACTCGAATGATATTAAAAATACAATCAAGAATACTTCCCAACGTGATCTTTTACAAGAGATACAAAACAAACTTGAAAAAAATGAAACTAAAAACATGACTGCAAAAGAATTACAATTAATGGAAAAACAAAAGAAAGTAGAGAATTCACTAAAGACAGGTGAGGAAGCACTCCAAAGAATTGTTGAAAAAGAAAAGAATCTAAAAACTTCAAACAGCATACTTGAGAGAATAAACGCATACAAAAAATCTACAGGTATAATAATTGACAACAAAAATACTCCATCATCTACTCCAGCAAAAGAACCAGTAACTCAAACCATTCTTTCAGGTTCCAAAGTCAATGTACTTGTTTCACAATATGAGCGAGTAACAAAAGGTAACTCGTATGTATTTCAAGTAAAGACCTTTGATGTTAAGAAATATTCTGGAACAGACTGGAGTAAGTTTGACGGAAAATTAGATGGAGTTAACATCTCCGCTCAGATTATTGCTCCTGATGGACAAGTAAAAGAAAAGTTTTCTGGACTCACAAAGTATGGAATCTTTGAAGCAAGCATACCAGTCAAAGATAGACTTTGGCCACAAGGCACGTACACTTTGATTGTAAATTCCGAATTTCAAGGGGACAAGACTAGCAAGACTTTGAAATTCTTTGTTGTAGAAGAGGGAAGTACAAGTACAAACCATCCACCAATATCTAATGCAGGAATTGATCAAACCGTTGTTCATCCCGTACTTGTGACCTTGGTTGGTTCTGGAAGCTCAGACCCTGATGGTGACACCATAACATATAGCTGGGTTCAAACTTCGGGGGCTGTTGTCACTTTAAGCAGCTCAACGGCATCCAATCCAACATTCAATACAACTGGGACTGGCACTTTAGTATTTCAACTGACGGTTTCAGATGGTAGATTAACTAGTACAGACACCGTGACAATAAATGTAAGTTAGAATATTATGTTGAAGAAAATTCTATTTTTATTTGCACTAGTGATTTTATCGGGCATAATTCTTAATCCTGTATTTGCTCAAA
>JAVHRR010000044.1:0-1407 GCA_036171775.1 Minisyncoccota bacterium | reverse complement strand
GAGGCTGTAAAATAAACTGTGTCAAAGGTTAAAAATTATTTAGACCTTTAATACAGTTAATTATGAGTTACAAAAACACCTTTGACTATGATGCTTTAAAGACTAAAGCACTGTCACAATTACGCTCGGGTAAACCATTGTTTGGCAAGGAAGGCGCCTTTGGCCCTCTTTTGAAAGAGTTTTTAGAAGCTGCCATGGAAGCGGAGCTTGATGAACATCTTGATGATGAACAGCGAGACAATGGCAACCGTAAAAATGGACATGGTTCCAAAAAGCTCAAAACAGCCAATGGAACCATTGAACTAGAAACTCCTAGAGATAGGTATGCAAGTTTTGAACCTCAGATTGTTAAGAAGCGAGAGACCATACTGGCTGAGAGCTTAGAAGATAAGATCATAGGTATGTATGGGCTGGGTATGAGTTTGCGGGATATTTCTACGCATCTAAAAGAGATGTATGATACCGACATCTCTGCTGCTACCTTATCCGCCATTACAGACAAAGTAATTCCCTTGGTTAAAGAATGGCAGGTTAGACCTCTAGAAGAGATTTACTGCATTGTGTGGCTTGATGCGATGCATTACAAAGTAAAAGACGAAGGCAAGATTGTCAACCGCTGTGTGTACAATGTTTTGGGCATTAATGCCGAAGGCCGCAAAGACTTACTAGGCATGTATGTTTCCGAGTCAGAGGGTGCTAATTTCTGGTTGAGTATTCTAACTAACCTGCAACAAAGAGGTGTATCTGATATTCTGATTGCATGCATAGATAATTTAAAAGGGTTTGCTGAAGCTATAGGAAGCATCTATCCAAAAACCGAAGTACAGAGCTGTGTGGTACACCAGATTCGTAATTCATTGAAGTATGTAGCCAGTAAAGATCAAAAACCTTTTATGGCAGATTTGAAACCAGTTTATCAAGCCATTGACAAGGATGAAGCTGAACAGTATTTGCAAGAACTAGAGAATAAGTGGGGTAAAAAATACCCGCTAGTGATTGAATCCTGGCATCGTAACTGGAGTAAGCTAACCACCTACTTCAAATATTCTGCCGCTATCAGGAAGTTGATTTATACCACCAATACAGTGGAAGGATTCCATCGTCAGATCAGGAAAGTAACTAAAACAAAAGGCGCATTTACATCAGATATGGCATTGCTAAAATTGATCTTTCTAGCTACACAGAATATCCAGAAAAAATGGACGCAGCCTTTACATAACTGGAGCCTCACGGTATCACAATTATCGATTGTATTTGGAGATAGATTGAAACTAAGAATATAAAACCCTCATTACTGATTGATATTTTTTGCACCTTTGGAATAACAACCAGCAGCATCAGAAAAAATATCAATCAGCAATGATTCAATTAAAAATCACAAATTGACACAGTTTAATTTACACACCC
>JAVHRR010000043.1:0-26360 GCA_036171775.1 Minisyncoccota bacterium | reverse complement strand
AATTGTAAGTGCAGGTGTTGCACCTCCAGACGATGAACCGGAAAATCCATTTGCTGTGGCGATTGAGACGGAAGTAACTCCTGCCCCTGTTCCTGTTAAATATGTGTTTGTATCATTATAAAGTGCACCGCTTGCTGTAGATTTTACAAAGCCTGCGTTATTTAAATTTGCAATTGTTGTGGAGCCGTTGTAGCCGACTGTAAAGAGTCTTGAATTTGATGATGAAGAGATTCCAAAAATATCGGCCGTTCCAGCGGTGCCATAAACATCGAGTTTTGCGGATGGAGAAGTAGTGCCAACACCAACATTCCCACCTGATTTAAAATACATTCTTGCAAGGTTTCCTCCTGCATTATCATAAATAGCAAGGTCATTTGTATTTGCTGGACTATATAAAGTAAAAGCTTGGCTTGTGTTGTGACTAAATGTAAATCCTGTTTGGTATCCTGTTGCAGAATCGAGTACAAAATATGCATGATCTGTACTCCTTACATAAAACAATCCTTTAGTGGCATTATGAGCTCCATAAATTTCTAGTCTTGTTCCTGGACTTTCCACACCGATACCAACATTTCCATTAAAGTATGCTACACCGCCTGTTGGCGCAGTTGCAGAACCAACAGACAATGTGCTCATATTCGAAAGAACTTTTGCATTTAAATTTACATCTGTTGTCGCGCCGGTATAAGGTACGTAAGTGGATACGACATAAGTAGTGGAAGCAAAAGTTGATGACGCATATTCATTTGAAACTTTATTATTAAAAGTATTCCAATCTGTTGCAGACAATGTTCCTGTGGCTGATGTTCCTGCCAATCCCATAGTCAAGATTTGATTTGAAATAGTTAGTCCATTTATGTTATTTGCAAGTGTTACATCACCTGTGTTTACACCTGAAAGATTTGAAGCGGATATATTTCCTGTAAATACTGCACCTGTAAGGTGTGCATATGTGGTAGATGCTGTTGTTGTAGAAAGAAAGGTTGAAGATGACGCGGATGGAATATAAGCAAGAGACGTAGAAGCTGATATAGGAAGGAATGTTCCTGTCACCCATGAAGTTGAAGCAAAAGTAGAGGAAGCGTAGGTGTATGTTGGATAATTATTTATTGTTGCATATGTATTTGTTGCATAAGTAAATGTTGGATAGTTTGAAGTGAGTGTTGTCGAGGCTACATAATCTTGAGCCGCTTGTAATTGCGATAAGTATGTAGAAGTTCCGTAGCCAAATGTTGGAAAATTCGCTGTGATAAAAGAAGTCGAAGCGAAGGTTGAAGATGCATAATTGAAATTCACAAAAGAAGATGAGGCGTAATCATTTGAAACTTTATTATTAAAAGTATTCCAGTCTGTAGCAGAAAGCGTTCCTGTGGCCGAGCCGGAGGCGAGGCCAAGAGTAAGTGCCTGACCTGAAAGAGTCAGTCCGTTTGCAATGGTGTTTCCTGCCAAAGTTATATCTCCAGTGTTAGAGCCGGAAAGAGAAGCGTTTCCTGTGACTGTAAGAGCGAGTGACGTTGTTGAAATTGTAAATCCGTTAGTAGTAGTAGCAAGAGCAAGACCATTATAATTTGGTGCGATGATACTGTTAGTAAAATACGCATTACCAATACTAGTAATATAAAAAACTTTTGTGGTCGTAGAATAAAAATCGACAACATTTCCCAAACCATTTTGAGTAAGTGTAAGAACGGCTCCTGTTGAGCTTGTTGCATTTGTGGTATCCAAACGAACAAATTGATAATCTGAAACCCCATTCAAATTGTTTGAGGTAAAAGCAGAAGGTACAACACCAACTCTTTTTCTCGGTGTCATTTCTCCGTCCCATGCAGGAATGCTACTTGTACTTCCTATCTCAACTCCAAGATAAAGAACTTGATTGAAATCTATTCCGGACAAAGAAGTTATTGAGCCGAGCATTGTGCTGAATAGACCGCTCGTGACTTGAACTTTGCTATTTGTTCCCGTTCCATCACATGTTGTACCACTGTCTGGTGAGTAACAATATGTTTCAGTCCAAAGTGGTGAGCCACCAGTAGAAGTTGCGTAAAGTTTAAAACGAATATTGTAAGTGTTGTTTGAAACTGCGATGCCCGTCGTCCCAGTAAGCTTACCTTGATAATTTGTTTGTGGACTTCCACCCGCCAAGAATGCTGTGGCAAAATTTCCAGAAAGTTTAGAAAAAATGTTTGAGTTTGATTTAGCAGCAAAAGATATGGATAGCGTTCCCAAAATTAAACCAACAATAAAAAATATAGTAAAAGCCTTTTGAGAGATTTTGACTTTCATGTTGCCCTTATCAATCCCCCTGTCATTGCTGCCTTCGGTATTGTCATTCCCGTATTTTTTTGTGTCATTCCCGTGTAGACGGGAATCCAGGCTTGCCCCGTCAAATTGGCTTTTTATTTGACTGGGGTTAGATTGAATTAACTCTGGATTCCCTTCTTCAAGGGAATGACACGATTTTTGATTCGCATCCAATTTTGGATTTTCTTTAAGTTTTAAGAATGCTCCAAGCTCTTCTTTGTTTACCAACCAAGCTCTCCCAACCCTGACACCCTTAAGCTTTCCTGAACGAATAAGAAAGCTCAAATAATCTGAATGATATCCAGAAATTTGCGATGCTTCTTTTAAGCTAATTAATTCGTTTGAAATGACCATTAGAGCGCTTTATATATAAACCCGCTAAAGTTTTTGCTGATGTGTTGAAAATGAGAACTAAACTTATATACTTTTTTCAAACATATCTAAACAATAAACGGTACAACCCTTTAATATCAACACATTTTCATCAACAAAAATTTTCTCGGGTAAACATATCGGATAGACGAGATTCTAAAAAAGACAAAATCTCGGCAACTAAAATACTATGTATATTATAAACAAAAAATTACCTATTTGAAATAGGTAATTTGCTAAAATAATTGTTAGTTATCAACATTTTTTCACAATTTTAGGAATTTTGTTAGTGAAAACACTTGAAATGCACCGAAAACTACCAAAATAGATAAAACTATAAATATTTTAGGTGTAAATAAATTAGAAACAACATCAAAAAAAGAATAAGCCTTTGGTTCTTTCAACATCCTAACGTCAAGAAAACCGTTGGCTACGGAAGACGCTTTTGTGCCTAGATCATAAGAAATTATCGAAAAAGGATAAATATTATTTGTTAAGTTTGATAAGTCAAGATAAAAATACTTTTTTGTAGGATCTAAAGTAAAACTATACAAGTAAGTATTCGAGATATTCGATGGGTCTTGAATTCTTAATATTAAAGATTTTGTATTTATAGGTAGTCGATCAACGGCTGCAATTATTCTGAACTCTCCAAATTGGTAGACTCTGACAGTGTTCGATGTTACTCCAAACTCCATATCACCTCCAGTAAATACAAAATTGCTAATTGGTACAAGAACATAGGTACTGGTTGCTGCTGGGGTTGTTGTGGTAACAACCTTTCCTGTGGTTGATGCTTGGAATTCTGGAATGACTTCCCACTCATCTAGTGGAATTGTGCTTGATGACAAGCCATCTTTTAAACTAGCCCATACCAAGACACCTGGAGAATAGTTTAAATCTTTGTCATAAGAAAATGCAGAATAATAATATTTTTTATTTGAAACCAAATCTGAATCTCTAGTATATGTGCCAGCCCCATCATAAATAATTTTACCATCTAAAGGATCTGCAGGAAAAAAGAATGGTGATCGAGTTATTTTTACTCCTGTAAAATCTTTACTATCTGGATTGTTCCAATTTAAAATTATTTCAGCTTTATTTGATGTTGCAACCAAATTATATATAGATGGAACAAACTTTATTTCAGGAATAGATGCCGTGGTAAAAGTACCTGAATTTGTTGCAAGAAAATATAAAGGTAGACTTGAGTTTATGACATATGAATACGTGGTAGAGGCAGAAAGATTTTCTATTAAAATTTCATGGTTACTCGTTATTTTGATACCATTTACTATCCCGCCACTGTAGCTATCACCTATTCCCCAGCTTACTGAACCATATGTAGGTACTACTGTATCCCACGATAAAATAACATAATTAATGCCTTTTTTTATATTTAGGTTTAAAATATCGCCAGCCACTTCATAAATAGCGTCTGTCGAGGTTGCATAAATATAACGTCGCCTATGACTTGGAACTCCGCAGTCAGAAGGACAAGATGATGTGGCCTCGCCTTTTAGCACTTCGCAAACATTATTAAAGTTGCACAGCGTACAGTCATTTGAACAATTCAAATTTGCTTCATCTGGGGCTTCACAAATATTATTATAATTACATCCGATAACGTTTAGATCTACATTTGTTGAGGCGAGGGACTGGATTGGAAATATAGAAGAAATAATAAAAACAAATATAAATATAAAAAAAATATTAGTTAGACTGGCTTGTCTTTGCGAGTTCAACGAAGCAATCCAGGTTGTATTTATTTCTTTGAATTTTTTCATTTTTGTTTAATCCTATTCGTAATTTATTCGTAAAATTCGCACGACATTCGTATATCGCTATAATGTTACAGCAGTTATCACTATTGTGGAAGTATAAACACCGGCATCTTGGAGCTTACTGGTCCCTATTGCGGTTTTATATTTTATTGTAGTAACTGTCCCATCTGGATGATTTGAAGAAGCTCTATGGGAAACAGCTTTGTCCGTGGTTGAAAAACCATCCCAACATCTATCAGCCGTATCCGTACTTCCTGTACCACAAGTACCAGATCCATTATCCAAATATTTTTGACTTATGTCTAAACCCTCAGGTGAAAATGCAAAAGTGGAGCTTGCAGCACCAACACTAAAAAAATAATCCGGTGTGCCAGAGGCAACAGAAGAATAATCACTAAAAGATCCACCGTCTGGCGATTTTAACGATGGCGATGTTAGCGATTTAACCAAAAGCTCATAGCCAGCAGCATTGTCTGTTTTGACGGTCCATGACTCGGAAGAATCGCTCTGACCTGCTGTGTAGCCTGCCATATCGGGCATAGTGATATTTGGAGCCGCAGAAATAGAAATGTATGAAGTTTGAAGCATTCGATAGCCTGCTGAAATAGAATAATTTGTGCTTGTTGAAATACCAGTGCCTACTTCTCCAAAGGTGTCTGATATAAGTAGCTGACCAGCCGAGCTATTTTCTGTACCACCAAAATTTATTGAGTCGGTGTCTATTTTGTATCGTGTGCTAGACATTGCAAAAACATTTATTCCAATAGAATAATTTAAAAGTAATATGAGTAGAATATAAATATTTTTTTTCATCTATTAAATATTATATCAACAAATTGCTTCAATATCTATTTTAAAAAACACCGGCACGTGCCGGTGTTTTTTATTATATTTACTCTTTTGCTACAAACTTGAATTTCTTAAAGAAAAAGTATAGTCCCAGTATGACAACAAGCAGAACAGATAATGTTATTGCTGCTATTTTCCAGGGAATTACCCAGAAAGATACTGTTTTTGTGTCTACAAGATCAGATCCATATCCTCTATTCAATTCTATTGAAGCCTGATATTTCCCAAAAAGGAATGGTGCACTCCAATCAACTTCTCTGTATCTTATCGATTGTGGTAGAGCAAAATATGCATCTACTGGGACTTTTCCGACTGTCTTTCCAAAAAAACTTGTTACAGAAATCCATCCGTATGGCACCAAGTGCACGTTACCGCCATTCTTAAATAAAATATTAAATTTGTATAAACTTGGATTGTCTTTGGTTGGAGAACTGACTTTTAAATCTTCGAGTGCCCCCTCTTCTTTTGCTACTCCATTTACTCTTATAAAAAATAATGTTCCCACTCTAGAAATGATTTTGGTTTTTCCTTCGACAACACTGGACTGACTTTCTGCATCAATAGATGGAGCATTTGATACAAGCACAGAAGTATAAAAACCACCTGGCTGAGCATTCACAGGAACGTTTATTATTATTGGAATAGTAATATTTTCATTGGAACCAATAGAAAAGGTTGTAATCTCTGGAATGACATTATCCTTGAAAGAATATGGGCTTTTTTCGCTTCCTAAAAGGACAACTGGCTTATCTTGGTCATTCGAGCCGACAAAATCCTCAACTTCTATTCTAAATGACACTCTTCCCGAAGCTCTGTTAGTAACAGTGATGGATTTTGAAACTGACTCTCCCGGATTCGCAAATATTTCTATTTTTCCTGGCTCAAGTACAAAGTCATTCTTTACAGCTGGAGTATCGGCGCTTTGTGCTTTGACCAAAATAGCAAAACTAAATACAAAAAATAATGAGATTGTGATTATTGATATTTTTTTACTGAAAGAACTTCTATTCAAAAATAAATTCATTGTTTTTATTTATATAATATTAATAATTAACTAATTAAATTGTAACCGCAGTTGCAGTAATCGTGGCCGTATATGTTCCTGATGGAATATAAAATGCTTTTTGTTCCACTGCGTAACAAACCGTTGTGGCGCTTCCAGCGAAGGTTGTTGTGGCGCTTCTTGTTGCAACTACTGTGCTGGTACTTGTCATAAAACCTGAGTATTTTAAAGTTGTTGAAGGTATGTGGGCTGCAGACTGACAATCAGTACCTGTTCCCCATGAGCCTGAGTCGGTAACATCTGTTCCGTATGCAGAAAATCCAAACTGAGCAGCACCAGAAGGCACTGTAGACCATAGTGCTGTTGTGGTGGTTGCGAAGTCCGCAACTGTTGTTGTAGCATTTTGTTGCATTGCTGGTGCGGTGCTAGCTTTTACCGTTAAGTTGTAGCCGGTAATATTGTTTGTGGTGACAGTCCATGTGGATGATGCAATAGCCGTCATGTTGGTCATGGAAAGATTTCTGCTCATAGTGACATTGGCAGAGTCTGTTATGGCGATACCAGCTGTAACATTCAAAGTGACAACAACTGATGTGCTCGTAGAATATGTTTGTGCCACTACTGTACTTGGATCAAAAGCTGTAAAAATAGTAAAAAATAATATAATAAAAGAAATAGTAAATACTGGCAAAAAAGAATTCTTAAATACCTTCTGTGTTGTTGTTTGCATAATACCTTTATTATACATTAATATAAAAATATGAAAAACAATTACACAACAAAAACTATTTATTAAAAGTGACACTTTGACCATCTGAGGTAAATAAGATATCGCCCACATCATAGGTTCCTATAACTTTACTTTTAATATCATTCAAAACCTCGAGTATTTCTTTGTGCGGATGACCAAATGCATTATCTTTCCCAGCTGAGATAATGGCATAGTCTGGCAATACCGCAGATAAGAATTCTGCTGAAAGTGAGTTTTTAGAGCCGTGATGAGCCACTTTTAATACATCGCTTTTCAATTCAGTGCCATCTGTCATTGCCAAATACTGTTCCACATTTGTCGGTGCATCTCCGGTAAACAAGAATGTTGATCTACCATAATATAGTTTTGCAACAATCGAATATTCATTTGTATCTTTTCCTTTCGGTGTAATATTTGGATATAGTATTTTTAAATATGCCCCACCACCAAGATCTATAACTTCCTCAGCTCTTACAATTTCCTTTTTTATATTTTTTAAAGAAATCTCATTATCCAACTCTTCAAATGTACCCGTACTTGAAGTTGCCCCGCTGTCTATATACTCTCCAATTTTATAACTTTTAAAAATTTCAGGAATTCCACCTATATGGTCTTGATCTGGGTGTGTTATAAGAATCGCGTCGATGGTTTTGTCGTAAAATGGCATTACCCTACCCAAAGCGCTTAAAATATTTTTATCTGGCCCACTGTCTATAAGAAATTGGTTTCCTGTTGGCGATTCGATGAAGATCGCGTCGCCCTGCCCGACATCTAAAAAAGTAACTTTCAATAAATTACTTTTTGTTTCTGCCAAAACAGTATAAAAAATCATCCCATTTACGGCGAGAAGTAAAATTAAGAAATATATTTTGATTCTAGAAAATTTTAACACTTTGATGTTTAATTAATGGTTTGCTTGTATTGTCATTCCCGCGCAGGCGGGAATCCAGTATGAAATTAAAGTTCAAAACTCAAATCTTTCCATTCTGGATTATCCTTTTCAATTAGTCGTCTTTTCCATACTCTATTCCATTTTTTAATACTTTTTTCTCGAGCAATAGCACTCTCAATATCGGTTGTTTGTTCATAGTAGATTAGGATTTTGATATTGTACTTTTTTGTAAAACCCTCCACTAAACCATTCTTATGCTCGCTAACCCTTCTTATCAAATTATTTGTAACTCCTATATATAAAGTTCCATTACGTTTACTGGCTAGAATATAAACGTAATAATATTTCATCAACTCATTATACTGGATTCCCGCCTGCGCGGGAATGACAAATACTTATATTTTCTTTTTATCTTTTGTGTCATCCTCGCGCAGGCGGGGATCCAGTATGTTGTCTTCATAGATTACCCAAACCGTTATCATTATATAACACACAACCATTATTCCAGATGAAAAAAATGATATATTTACTGTTGAAAATGGTAAACTGGCAAAAAACTCTGAAACTTTAATAATATATGCGAGCAAAAGCCAGGAAATCCAAGCAAACGGTAAGGATAATGGTAGCCATATAAAGCCCAGCATTCCAGTAATAAAACCGAAAAACATCGTTACAGGTATTAACCCTATGACCAATACGTTTGCTGGCAGCGCTACAAGTGAAAGCAAACCCATCTTATATAGTATTAATGGCAAAACTAATATTTGTGCGGAAATTGTGGCAGAAATAGTTTCTCTAAGTTTAAGCTTCTCAGTAATAAAAGCAAATTTACTATTCAAAATCGGTGCGACAAAAATAATCGCAATCGTTGCAAGGAAAGAAAGCTGAAAAGAAGTATCAAAAACCAATATTTTAGGATTAATAATAACCATTAAAAGTCCTGCGATAATTAATGCTCTCCCCGCCTGATAATTTCTGTGTGTGACCTGAGCCAAAATGACTATCAATGCCATTACTCCAGCTCTCACCGCTGTAGAAGATGCACCGGTCATTAAAACAAATAATATAATTCCGATGATCCCCCCAAAAAATCTTGCGAAGTATGGCAAAAATGAAAATGTTTTCATTATTCCATCAGCAACGATTGTAATATTGTACCCAGACAATGCGACAATGTGAGAAAGTCCTGCTTTACGAAATATTTGTGTCGTATTTTCATCAAGTGAACTTTTTGCACCAAGTAATATTCCAGAAAGTAGTGGTGCTTCCGGTGCACTTATTGTTTTATTCAAATTATCCATAAAAGAATTTTTTATCTTAAATAAAAAATTCTTTATCACATTTCCGTGTCCACTTGAGACAAGTTCAGTCTTCGCAAAATCAATTTTGTAAAAAATATTATCTTTTCCTAAATACGAAATGTAATCAAAAGTGGTTGTGGCCTCAAAGTTCGAGGGTTTTTCCAATTTCCCCTTAATATTTATTAGATCTCCATATTTTAGTTCAGGATACAAGTCTGTACTCACTATCCCCTTGCCGTAAACGGCTATCGTGGTGCTAGAAATAACAATATTTTGAAAATCCACTATCAATATCGCCTGTTTGTATTTTCTAGTCGGCTCGTCTGAGATAATACCAGAAATAAGGACCTTTTGACCAATATTGTTTTCCAAATTTATATCTAGAGGTTTGGAATCTGATATTTCATATCTTAAAATACCGAGTGCGAAAGAAAATATAAAAATAGAGATTAATAGTATCCCTCGCATTGTTTCTAAATCATTTGCAATGAATTTCCTGTATAAAAACAAAATTACTGAAAGAAAAATCAAAAATATTGAGAACGTGATTCCAATTTTAAAAAATGAACACAAAAAAATCGAAGCCACGAACCCTGCGATTGAAATAGTAAGTAAATAGTCATTTTTCATTTACCCGAGAAAATTTTTGCTGATAAAAAAGTAAATGAAGCTTACTGACATAAATATATATTTAGATGTTAATTATAATATAGAAATTAAAATGATCTTGCATTTTTAATGCATCAGCAAAAACTTTAACGGGCAAGTCTAGTTTAACACACAATTTAAAAACGAAGGTTTAACTTCGTTTTTAGATTCCCCATTCTTTAATTATCTCCTTTCCATCTTCAGGACTTGTTGCTTTTTTGAACTTCACATTCCCTTTTACACCTTTGACCCTCTTTTCACATTCCGCCCATGTTTTATCAATATTTAAAACTCCATTTACCAAACTCAAATATGAATATGCTTTACCTTTGTTACTAGATTTCTTTTTTGTTTTTACTTCACAACCTTTTATGTCTGTAAGATCATGTTCGTAGTCGGAAAGTTTTCCTTTATAAAGTTCTATACCAATATTATCTGCAAATGCAGTAGCTATCACATCACATCTTTCATTTCCAGGAACTCCAATGTGTCCGCCGACATAATTCCACTTTATTTTTTTACCTCTGGAAACCTCAATGAGCTGTTCCCACAAATCACGATTTACTACATCGCCTTTTGTAGAACTTTTCCAACCATTTTTCTGCCAACCATAAACCCATTTTGTAATTCCATTTATTACATAGGACGAATCTGTATTTACGACAATGTCCGACTTGGAAGCCGGGCTTCCAAGTGATGCAAGTCCGTTTATGACACCTAAAAGCTCCATCCTATTGTTTGTGGTATGTCTTTCTCCTCCGCCAAGCTCTACAACTTTTTCACAATCAGCAACAATAGTCCCCCATCCGCCTGGACCAGGATTTCCTCTTGAAGAGCCATCAGAAAAAATTATAATCGTATTTTTCATTAAGATGATAATACCATAAAAAAGCATTGTCATCCCCGTGCAGACGGGGATCCAGTATAATTTGATTTTAAAATTTTAATCTCATACTAGATTCCCGCCTTCGCGGGAATGACAAACAGTGGATTATTTTTCTATATACACATCGCTTCCATCAGTTTCAGCGACCCCCGCATCTGCTTTTGTTTTATGAATAATTCCATCTTTGTGATGGGGGGGCATATAAATTGTATAGAGTTTTAAAGATTTCTCGTTGGAAGTATTTATCACATTATGTTGTGAGCCGGCGGGAACAACAATAGCAAATCCATCGGTAAATATTGCTTCTTCACCATCAATAATCACTTTTCCTTCACCACTATCAATACGGAAAAATTGATCTGAGGTCTCGTGGACTTCCATTCCGATTTCTTCGTTTGGAAGCAAGCTCATTACGACGACTTGTCCGTGCTTTGAAGTATAGAGAACTTTTCTAAAGTTGTTGTTATCTAGTGTCTCCTTTTCAATATTTTCTACAAATCCTTTTTTCATACAAATTAGGTGGTAGCTTATTAGCTTCTTAGCTTTTTAGCATACACAAAATTAAATTAGTAATAAATACATTATAACATCCAATATAATTTAATAAACATTGTGTTGTGTCATTCCGAGTGTAACGAAGCAATCCAGATTAATTAAATTTAATGAAACCTGGATTGCATCACATATAATTTTCTACTGAAAATTTATGCGACCCCGACTCGGCTCGCCAGCCTCCGTCTTTGAAAAGCTCCACATATTCGCTTTTCAACACTCCGCTCGCAATGACACAAAATATGATATAATATATACATGGAACAAGATATAACAAAAAAGCTCAAGGAGCTTGAACAAAAAATTGATTTAATTTATATATCAACAGAAAAAACTAGAAAATATATGTTATGGACGGGAATTATTACTATAGCAGTGATAATTTTGCCATTAATAGGTTTGGTTTTTGTATTACCATCATTTATGAGTAGCTATGTTGGTAGTTTAAGCGGTTTGGGTCTATAGAACAGCTTGTAGCTTTTTAGAACAATAGCTTATTAGGTAATTCAAAATTCAAATAGGGTTTTCGCAAAGCGAAAACCCTATTTGAATTCCTAATAAGCTAAGAAGCTACTTCCTACAACCTAGTTAAGAATGATGATACGGTTCTTTTTTTATTACTGAAATAGCTCGATATAAAGCTTCAGCCAAAATAAGCCTTACAAGCTGATGCGGAAAAGTGAGTTTAGAAAGTGACCATTTAAAATTCGCTCTTTTATATACGTTTTCTGCAAATCCATATGCCCCGCCAATTACAAAAACAATTCTTTTGTCGCTAGCTGACATTCTTTTTTCAATAAATTCAGAAAGTTCAATCGTATTCAGCTCTTTCCCTTTATCGTCAAGCACTACAACAAAATCTCCACTATCTAATGTTTTTAAAATCGATTCACCCTCTTTTTCAACATCTGATGTAGGAATTATTTTCCAGTCCACTGGGAAATATCTACCGATTCTCTTTGTATAATCAGCGACAGCTGCCTCGATATCAGAATCATTCTTTTTTCCAACTGAAATAAGTGTGAATTTCATATTAATAATTATACTAGATTAGAAAATAATTTAATAAAAATTTCATCCCCCTCTAATTCATCAACAAAATTCTCTGGGTGAAATTGAAATCCATAGATGGGTAGAGTTTTATGTTTTATTATTTCAGAACCTATTTCAGACTTAGCCAAAATATCAAAAAATTCTGGTAATTTTCCAACCGTCCACCTGTGACTTTCATATACTTTTATCGTTTTTTTATTATATATATTGCTATTCAAAATTTCTATTTCCCTTATTCCTCTGTCTTTATTTTCTAATTCATTAATCTCTCCTCCAAAAGCTTTTACTATTAATTCGAAACCAAAACAAATACCAATTAATGGCTTTTTCGTGTTTTTTACAAAATTTATTTCGTCTATATATTTATCTCCATCCCATACTATTGAATTATCGTGACTACCAGACAAAATAATTAAATCAAAATTATCGGTGTTAACCATTTTTAAATTATCAAATCTTACGACAAATTCTTCTCCGGGGATAAGAGTCCTTAACTTTTCCAAAAGAGTTGTTCCGTTATCAATAAGCAATACTTTCATATTAAAAGTATATCAGACGAATACTTTTTATGGTAATATCTTTCACCCGTTAAAGTTTTTACTGACACATTATGCAATATGCTTATTGCATAATGCAAAAAAGTTAACTTAGTGATAAAGTAATACTTGTAATAATTAAAGTTAAATAATAGTCCTATATAACTTTTTTATCAGTAAAAATTTTCTCGGGTAAATGTTCACAAAGAATCAGTCGAAACTAATAAAATCCTTGCAAGAAAAGAAAAACCGAGTTGAGACTGGGCTATTTATCGTTGAGGGAGAAAAAAGTGTATCTGAGGTGCTAAATTCTGATTTTGAAATCGACTTTATACTAACGACAACAGAATTCTTTGATAAATATGGTGAAAAGATAAGAGAAAAATCAAATTCTTACGAAATTGTAAATCAATTTGAACTTGAAAAAGTTGGAACCTTTGCGACAAATGATGCTGCACTTGCTGTTGTAAAACAAAAAGTAAATAAACCTTTTGATATTAAAAATGGCGAAATTGTAATTGCTTTAGACGAAATAAAAGATCCGGGAAACCTAGGAACGATCATTCGCATTGCTGACTGGTACGGAATAACAAATATTGTTGCCTCAAAAGAAACTGTAGACTTTTACAATCCCAAAGTAATAACTGCAACAAAAGGCTCTTTTACTAGAGTAAATATGTTTTATACAGATCTGAATGAGTTTCTTTCTAAACAAAAAATTCCAGTTTTGGGCGCATTTTTAGACGGCGAAAACGTACACGAGACAAAATTCCCTTCTGGCGGAGTAATGGTAATGGGTAATGAGTCAAATGGTGTTAGTGAGAAAATAGGGAAGTTAATTACAAAAAAAATAACTATTCCTTCTTACGGAAAAGCTGAATCACTCAATGTAGCTATTGCCACGTCTATAATTTTAGACAATTGGAAAAGAAACCTAAAATAAAAATAATTAATTCTCTTTTGGTTTTGTAATAAATAAAGCAATAGTTGAACCAATTAAAGCGGCGAGTAAATCTCCCATTGTATCAGTATTGCTTGGCTGATTTAATAAATTAATATTCAATTTCCAATCTATAAGAGTTTGGTGAAGAAAGTTTGCTCTGTAAATATCAATAAACCATTCTAGAAATTCCCAAAATACAGAAACCATCATAATCAAAGCGATGACTATTAAAACATTCTTCCACGATTTCTCCTGAAATAGTGAATGCTGCGGAAATCTTTGAAAAAGCCAAATTAAAGTCCAAACCGAGGCTAGTCCGAAAAGGAAATGTTCAAGAGCGTCATAACCCATAAATCCCTCTGTGCAACCTAAATATTTATAGCACATCGGGTTTGAACCCAAGCTGCCTCCCAATCCTTCACCAAATATACATGTGACCAAAAAAACAGTTGTTGAAATAATAGCTAAAATAGCTACGCGGAAGTAATTATTAGTTTTATACTCTGAATTATTTGGCATTTGGATATAAACTAAAACAAATCATGCTATTACACCTCAATATTTCTATTTGATCCTATTTATCAATATCATTATTTCTGTTAGGTTTTTATTAGCGATGTCTTCTGCTCTAAAATTTATAGCAAACTGCTTAAGGTCATTAACTACGCTGATCAGAGATTCCTTTGTGGGATTATTATAGTCACCACCGGTCTTTTCAAATGATTTCCTGATTTGCATTTCAATATCTACTTTTTTCATATTTTCAACCTCCTCCAAGCTTAAAGTTTCAGAAACAAAAGTCTGATTCAAAATTTCGCTGTGCGCTTTTTTAAAACATAGCAAAATCGCGTCTCTAACGTCTTTGGCTGAAAAATCCCCATCTGCATCTACTCCATAAATTATGTTGCTCATTATTTATATTTTACCACCAGAATAATAAAATACAACTTCTAGTGCATACAGCTACTTTCTCACGTTTTCTTCAACAAGCTCTTTGTAGCATCAAAAAACCTATTCAGTTATTTCACCAACACCAGTAATAGGAGTTTCTTCAGATATTGTTTCACCTTGTTTAGTTTCTTCTACTGGAATATTTTCCTGTTCCTCTTTTGGTTTGATTTCTTCTGGCTTTTTGTCTTTTTCCTCACCTTTTTCCACCTTCTCCTTCTCTTCCTTTATCATTTTATCAACCCTTTCAGTTGCTTCCCTTTCAATTTCTTTATCAAGCTGTTCCATAAGCTTTGGGAAAGCCTTTAGAATCTCAGGAAGTGATGTAATCCCTTTGTTAAAAGCATTAAATAAATCATTAATGGTTCCAAAATTTGCAGCCGACTTGAAATAATCTTCTGTTCCTCTTCCTGGTGCGGGTACACTTGGAGTCTTTCCTTCAATTTGTAATTTCTTAAATTGAGCAAACAATTCATTTAATTTTTCTTGTAAGATTTTTTCTTTTTCAACTTTAATAAGTTTTTCTCTTTCTTGTTTACTGACAAGTTCTTCTTTTTGTTTTTCCAGTACTTCTTGTTCAGCTTTAAGTTTTTCTAATTTTTCTTTATCGTCCGATATGCTTCGTGGGTCCTCTTTCATAGGAGGAAGTCCCAGACTTTCTCTTACTTCTTTCAATTTTGATTGGGTATCTTCAACATATTGATTCATTCTTATAATTTTTTGTTGCTGGACATCAGATGACACGTCCAAATTTTTTAGTTGCTCTTCGACTGACAAAACTGGCTGCTCTGCAACTTGTTCAACTTTATTTCCTTCGAAAACTACTTCCACTTGTTCAATTGGGTTTTGTGGTGTTTCTACTACAACTTCTGATGGGTTTTGAGTCTTGTCCATATAAAAAGTATATCAGTTTATAAATGAAAAGCCATGGAGCTGCTTTCGTATTTGGGTTGCTATTGCTATTATTTCTCTCGAAATGTAATTCGATCGGGAGTAGGTCACGAGTTACAACGGGTGGCTATCGGGGTTGGTCACGAATAATTTGTTCGCCGTCGCTCACAAATTTTCTCGACCCCGACTCAGCGCTTTTTTCTACTGAAAAAAGTGCTTCCGTCTTTCAACTCCCGAACGCGAGTGCTTACTAGCACTCGCTTAGCCACCCAAATGAAAAGACGCTCTTTCGAGCGCTTTTCTATTTGGGTGGCTATCGGGAGTTGAACCCGAAATAAAGGTTCCACAAACCTCTGTGTTACCGCTACACCATAGCCACCATTAAACTGTTAAAATAACAGTTAGATCATATTTATAACAGATTTTTACAATAAAATCTAGGGTTTTCAATATGTGCTTTCACTTTGTGCTCGGGAGAAGACTCGAACTTCCATAGCCTTGCGGCCGCTACCACCTCAAGGTAGTGCGTCTACCAGTTTCGCCACCCGAGCATTTTTCCTAACAAAACTATACTACTAAACATTCAGTATCTTTTCAATCAAAAATCCCGCAAGCGCGGGATTTTTGATTTTTGAAATCTATTTTGCTTCCTCTTTTTTAACAGCTTTCTTTGTATCTGAGTTTCCTTCTTTTCTTGCCCCTAGAAGTTCGCTCTTCAAATGTCTCTTAAGTTCTTTGGTAGCTTTTTCTCTGATGTAGTAAAGTTTTGCTCTTCTTATTTTTGCTCTCTTCAAAACTTCTATAGAATCAATAACAGGTGAGTAAAGTGGAAATATTCTTTCTACTCCGACCTCATCTATTACTTTTCTTACTGTAAATGTACCGCCATTTTCTTTTCCGTGTTTGATAGCCAAGATCATACCTTCAAAAGCTTGGGTTCTTACTTTATCTCCTTCTTTAATTTTCATCCATACACGAACAGTATCTCCAGGTCTCATATCTACCTTTCTTCTTGCCTCGATATCTATTGGTGAAATTTTAATATTTTTCAAAATCATAAGTGGTAATAATTTAGCACATAAGGTCATTTTTCGCAAGAAAAGCTAAGCTTTAATTTGTGATTTCAGAAATGCTCCTATTTCTTCATTTTCTCCATGGCTTCTGCAAAATCTTCTGGATATGGAGCTGTTACTTTTAATAATATTCCTGAGGGAAGTTTTATTTCCAATTCCTTTGCGTGCAGTGCTGTTCTTTTAAAGCCTAGTTGTTGCCTTTTGTTTAAATAAAAGTCTGTCGCATATAGTTTGTCCATAACTAATGGGTGATTAACGGCATTGAAGTGAACTCTTATTTGATGTGTTCTGCCCGTCTTTGGCATTACTTCTACAAAAGTAAAACCTTCTTTTCTTCCCAATACTTTAAAATATGTTAGGGCTTCGCGCATTTCTCCTCGCTTTCCTCTTTGTGATGTCCATTTTCTAAAGTCTGTTGAGCTTCTTCCTATGGGTCTGTCTATCATTCCCCTTTCTTCTTTTAAATCTCCATAAAGAAAAGCTTGATAAACTTTGTGAACTTTTCTTGCTTTAAACTGACCTTTTAGAAATTCATAAGCTTTTTGATTCTTAGCAATTATAAGAGCACCGGTAGTGTCTCTGTCTATTCTGTGAACTATTCCTGGTCTCAATATTTTTGTTCCATCATCTAGGAGAATTGGTTCACCGACATTTTTAATACGAGGATATTTTTTTAATATCCAATCAACCAAAGTTTTTTCTTTGGTTCTGCTGTCTGGGTGAATAACGAGCCCTGCTGGCTTGTTTATTACTATCGCGTCTTTGTCTTCGTAGAGAATGGGGATTTTCATAATTATTGTTTTGTATTGATAATCTAGCACAAATAGGTTATTGTATAAAGCGTTCCGTTAGTTAAACATGTTTGGGCGCTTAGCTCAGTTGGTTAGAGCATCTCATTTACACTGAGAGGGTCAGGGGTTCGAATCCCTTAGCGCCCACAAATTAGGAAACCGCTTCATGCGGTTTTTTAATTTGTGGGCGCTAAGCAAGCAAACTGCTTTGCTTGCGTAGGGATTCGAACAGCGAAATGATGTTCAGTAAGCTTACTGAACGAATGAGCTGGTGCCCGACTTATTTTACTTATGAACGCAGTGAATTAGAAAAATAGAAGTACCCTTGTGGTGTAACCCGAATTGAGCGACGGCGAAATGAGAGGTGAAGGAGAAATTCCCTTAGCGCCCGACAGAAACGTTCTGGGAGAGCGTTTCTGTTGATTTGAGTTAGGTGAGATTAATCTACTCGATAGAATCTAGAGTTAAACAAACGGCCCTTGTTTGTTCTTCGATAATTCCACCTCCTGTAATTTCACTGCAAACTGCGGGATCTTTATAGTATTGTGCCTTAGCAATATAACATCGATTTTTCCACCAAATACTATCTGAGTCTATCCCACTTATTTTTTCACAAGGCGCAGAACCTGGGGCATCCTTAGACAAAAAATAATAACAGGTATCTCTATCCCTCATATTTTGTTTGGCATCACATTTTGCAACTGATCTAGAATTATTCTCATACTTTGCATTCATATAAACTACCGCAACGAATATCAGCGAAAATGCCAATATAGGTAAAGCAATTTTTTCAATTAATCTTAGTTAAAAATTTTTTGTTTGAAATTTATATATAAGCATCAGTAATATTCCAATACCATAAATTATCGAGGCTGGTATTCCAAAAAAGTAAAGTGGAACTATGGGTGCATACGGGCCACTGCTAAACAGAGAAACAATATAGGAAAACAAAACTAAAGTTATCGAAATAATCTGAAGAATGAGTGCAGATTTTATAAGTTTATTCGATTCATTATTTTCATTGCCAAAACGATAAAAGAATAGTCCAGGGAAAAAACCAAAAATAAATATAAAAATTAATAGGTAAATGACATGGATCGAGAAATTATATAAATCTCCTGTGTATTGAATGTATCCGTTAGACAAACTCGTGAGAACAAATACAAAGGTTACTAACATTAATATAATTCCAAATAATTTATAGATTTTTTTATTCATAAGTTAATTATACTTGTATTTACTCTTTTAACAATTACAGCGTTTTCCTTTGGGCCCCAACCCAAACTCAAGCCTGAATACCAGGCAGGAAGTTCAATTTTTTAATTTGCGGTCCCATCCCAAATTAAAAATACGAAATGCCCGGCAGGACCGCTTCGCTTATCTCTCCTTACAGGAGCTGTACACCTTTCGTATTTTTTCACTTTAGTAAAAGCTCAAAAATATACTCAAGGTTTTTCGATTCCTGCACGAAAGTGCGTCTGAGCACTTTCTCGGGGGTACATTTTAATAAACCGCCTTTAAGCGGTTTATTAAAATGTGCCCCCGGCAGGAATCGAACCTACATCAAAGCCTTAGAAGAGCTCTGTTCTATCCATTGAACTACGAGGGCAGGATAGCCAAAATACTAATTAGCCAAAGCACTATAACAGTTTTAGATCGATGGGTCAACTAAATTTTCTAGTTTTTGAGTCATTATCTTGGATTTTTTAATTTCGAAGTTACTTAAAATTTTCTGTAATTCTGTTGATTTTAACTTTTCAACTGTGACCTCCTCTTTTTTAACGCTTACATACATGTCTCCTCCGACTATTTGCCTGTACATATAGAAATCAAATGCTATCGCACTTAATATAAAAATAGCAAATACAATTACTAAAATTTCCCACTCTCTTTTTGGATTAACTAATTTTTCTGACCAAATAAATGACTTGGTTAGGACGTCACTATTTAGTGTTTTTATTAAAGGTATGTCGTTCATATATTTATTTTGTATCTTTTATTTTTACCACAGTAAAATCAAAATTTCCAGACCATTGTGGTATTGTTTTTCCCATAACTACAAAATCCGAAAACTTGTTTAGTGTTACTTTATTTATGTCTATTTTAAGAGGATAATTTTCTAATGTTGTTAGGAAAAACTGAATATTTTTCCACTCCCCTATAACTTCCATATTTATTTTTAGATATTCAGCTCCTATCGGATTACCCTTATCGTATGGCGCATTTGTGACGGATTTAATATCGTATTTAAGATCACTATTTGCAACCAACTGTTCTAATATTTTTATAAAATCCACTGTTCCTCCTGCTGGTACGACGTAATTCATAAACTCTGATTGGTACATCTTACCTTGCGCTATGTCTCCCTTCATCAAAGTCCTTACCTCTTCTCTACTCAATTCTGTTTTAATTTCATTTTCAATATTTACTGATTTTACTATTAAATTCTTAGTAAATGAAAATAAATATATAAAAGCACCAATAGATAAAATATCTAGCAGCACGAGAACTATTACCAATATTTTCGTTTCTTTTTTGGGCATAATAATTATAGTGTTAAGGTAGCTGAAAATTCAGAATTGGAGCTCTTGATGAAGTTGGTCACTGGAAACACAACGCTAGTAAAAAAACCGTCAGTTTTGATGTCTTTACTAAACAATGTGAGACTGTCTCTTGTGCTTGCAACACCATTTAATGAGACTTTTTTACTTCTTGTAATATTGTCTTCTGTGATGTCGATAGATGATATTTTAATTTCCTTTTTTTTCAATGAAACAATTTTACTGATAATATCTGCATATGTAATATTGGTACCAGCATTATCCGAAAGTGCGAGAGATAGCTTATTAATGTTTTTTATAAATGCGATAGGATCTTCTCCTTTGTCTATATTTTTTTGTTTTATAGATAATAACTGACCATTTACTGTATCGTTTTTATATTTAACAAAGAAAAAAGATGGCATAAACATTAATGACATTACCAGGCTTGAAACAAAAACAAAAAGACATAAAAATATTGTTACTCTTAGTAAATATTCAAAAATAATTTGTTTTTTATTTTTTTGTGGTAAAAAATTAAGCATTTATTTTTTATAAGATGAGATCGCTAAACCTATTGGCGTCACAAAACTTAAAGAATCATTGAATTTGATACTAGAAACGTAATCATTTGTATTAAACACATTTGACCATGTATTTGCCAAAACTACTTCGGCGTTTATCTTCTGGTTTATGTGTTTAGACAAACCTGGTAGTACCGAGCTCTTGCCACAAATGATTATCCTTTCAACGTTTTTTATTGAAGAAGCGTTTGTATTCGGAAATTTATTAATAATATATTCATTAAATTTCTCAACTTCATCCTTAAATATAGAGAAAATGTTCATCAATGAGATGTAAGAATCTTTTGTATATGTTGTTTCAAAAGAAAAATCATTTTCTAGCATCTTGGCAAAAACTGGTTCATCTAAAGGTATGCCTGCTTTTAAAAGGTTGTTTTTAATAGTACTTTCACCTATTGATATGGATGATGTAAGTCGTACAAAGCCATCTATAACTGCAATAAGTACAGTAGAATCATCTTTTATATTAACAACAATGGAGTTTCTTTTGTCCTCCTTTGGTACCACAGACTTCACAATCATTTTTGATTCCATCTCAAAAGAAACTGGATACAAGCCTGCCTGCTCAAGTGCATCCGCATAGTCGTATACCGCCCTTTTAGGTATTACTGAAACATTAACAATCATGTCTTTTAGAGTTTTTTTATCATCCACAACATCGTATTCAAAAGAAATTTCATCCAATTTGAGCGGAACATTTTCTTCTATTTTAAATTCTAGTGCTTCTCTAATATTTGTGATGATTTCTTTCGGAACTTGAGTATCAAAAATATATGTTTTTTCTTCCGGAATAGAAACCTTCACAAAATCAGAAGATATTTTATCTTTTACTTCTAATAGTGCTTTTACCAAGGCGTTTTTGTTTAATATATCGCCATCTTTAATGATGTTTTGTTCCAGTTTAATCTCACCAAAGTTTTTTATAGAGAAAATACCTTTTTTGTTAAAAAATTCGATATATTTTATTGATCTATTACATATTTCAATGCCTGCAGCTGGCATCGATAAATAGTTAGGCAAATAGAATAATTTTTTCAAAAAATTGGCTTTCATAAACTTATATAATTATATCAAACAAGTGACCTTTCGGAAATGGCTTGCGAACACAACTTCTAAATATCCTTTTTATTTGATTTGATGACTTCGTATATGATCGGAAAAAAAGATATGATTATAACCACAAGAATTATTGGCAATATGTACTTATCGACACCAGGAATAACGCGGCCAAGAAAATAGCCTGCGTAGACAGCTACGAAAGACCAAACAAAACCACCGACAATATTATAAGTAATAAAATTCTTGTATTTCATATTGCCTACCCCTGCTACAATGGGTGCAAACGTTCTAATTATTGGGACAAATCTGGCTAAAAATATAGTTTTATTACCATATTTATGATAAAAGCTTTCTGCAGTTAAAAGGTGTTTTTTATGGAAAAAAAATGAATCTTCTTTTGTAAATATTCTTGGTCCTATTTTTTTACCAAACCAATAACCGACACTATCCCCAAGGACAGCACAAATAAAAGATCCCCAAACTAAAAAATTAATGTCTAAAAAATTTTGTGATGCCAAAAAGCCGGCTGTAAAAAGTAATGAGTCCCCTGGCAAGAAAAAACCAAAAAAAAGTCCCGACTCTGCAAAAATAAAACAAAGAACTCCAATAAGACCTAGCGTCTTAATAATTGTCATCGGGTCTAATGTGTTTAATATATCTTGAATCATTTAATTAGGTTGTAGTCGGTAGCTTATTAGGAACAAGAATTAATTATTTAATTCCAAGAAGCTAAAAAGCTACAAGCTAATTACTTTTAGTTTAATATTGTTCCCTCTTTTATAAATTCTGGTACTTCCATAAGAGCGAGTTTATCTTCTGACTTTGCAGCGAGTATCATCCCGTTGCTCATCATCCCCATAAGAGGTCTTGGCTCAAGATTTGTTACAAAAGCAACTTTTTTACCGATAAGTATTTGAGAATCTGGAAAATAATGTGCTATTCCAGAAATAATTTGCCTTGGCTCGCTTTCTGCAAAGTCTACAGACAATTTATAAAGCTTGTCGGATCCAACTATAGCTTCAGCTGACAATATCTTGCCGACTTTCATTTCTATTTTTTTAAAATCTTCGTAATTTATCTTGGAACTTACTGCTGCAGTCTCTACAACTTTGTTTTCAAGTTCTTTTTTCTGTTTAACCTCTTGTCTGTTTCTTTCTTTGTCCATAAAAGTTTGAAGTATTATAGAAGCTGCAGAAGCATCGAGCATATCTGTTTTTCCGAAAGTTTTTTCCACTTGCATAGATGTCATAAATTCTGGTTCAAGAAAAATTGGGAGTTTTATTGCAGAAGATAAGTCTCTTTTAAAAGAAATTATTTTGGGACTTATTTTGTTGTCTTCTCCCTTATAGTCTTTTGATTCGCCTATCACGATAGCGCCTATTTCAGATTCAATGCACAAATCTGTTATTTTTTTTATTAATTCACCATTATTTTCCAGCACAATTTTAGGAAAAGCAACTTTTGCCTCAATGTCTGAGATAGCAATACCTACTCTTTTTTCCCCGTAATCTATTCCCAAATATTTCATGTTCACATCATACATTAATATGCAAAATATTAAAACCTTATATTAAATGAAAGAAATTGACTTTGAGATTTATTAGTCTATATTGAGGCAAGTTTGTACACTTTATTGATATGAGGAGGTTATAAAATGGATTACCAACAGATTTTGTTTGTCTTAGCAATGATATTCATTACTGTTATCGTCGTTGTTGCCCTTTGGGTTATTTTCTTGGTTTTCCCGAGAAAATGTTGCGCTTGCGGAACACACTGGGCTTTTATGACCGTTTGTGTCGACTCTTCAACGGTTTATACTTCTAAAGGTTTTAAAATTACAGACAAATATTTATACAGTATGAAGTGTTTAGGTTGTAAATCTGAGACCAAAAGAAGACTTCTTTTTAAGACAAAAAGGTATATATAGTACTTGAGTCAGCCTTTTTTCTAAACAAGAGGAAAAATCCGCCGATAAACCGCGGTTTTTTTGTTTTTAATAACATTTCATAGCAAATTGAAGTTTAATTCGTGTTTTGATATAATTCACCCGTTAAAGTTTTTACTGACGTTATTGAAGATGCTTTTATCACAACTATGTTTATATATTTAAATATAGTTAAAATTTAGAGATATAGGCTTATAAAACAATAACATCTTCATCAGCAAAAATTTTCTCGGGTAAATGAATACACAAGTTTTAAGTGATGCAATAGCATCATATATGAGTGCAAATCCTTGGTTAATATTATTAATAATCTGGTCTGCTGTTTGGAAGCTTATCGCTTTATGGAAAGCTGTTAAGCATGATCATCTTACTATTTTTATAGTTCTTGGCGTATTAAACACCGCAGGAATTGCTGAAATAGCATATGTCATTTATCTTTACTTTAAAGACAAAAAAGAAGAAAAGTCTTTAACACTATAAAAATTACAATTTAGTAAAACAAAAAATCGCCATAAGGCGATTTTTTGTTTGTAACTATTTCTTTGCTTTCTTCTTTTTCTTTACATCCTTCTTATGATTGTTTCTGTCGTTGGCCATGGTTTTACGAAATCACATTACGCAAACTTTTTTATGCGAAATGATCTTTCAATTAATTCTAATAATATAATAATTGTATCATAAAAAGAATTTATTGGTAGTGTTAATTGGGAGCAATGCAAGAGGGCGAGATTCGGTCACGAGTTACTAAGTCTTTTAAAATTATTAAATTCTAAAAGCCAAAGTACTCTCGACCCCGACTCGCCGATTCACTCACCATTGTTCGTGTCGGCTCCGTCTTTCGAATCTCCCACCCCCACTTAGTGACGCCAATATAAAAAACAGCCATACTCAGGCTGTTTTTTAATTGTCGTTGCGGAGGGGGGGAGATTCGAACTCCCGAGACCCTTGCGAGCCTTTCAGTTTTCAAGACTGACCTATTCAACCGCTCTAGCACCCCTCCACGGTTTTTCTTAACTTTTTAAATAATGATCTTCATAATGACAGTTTGGACAAATAATTTCCAAATTTTTGAAATCATTATTTTTATTATTTCTATCCTTATGGTGAACTTGCAATACTTCTGACTTACTATATCCACAGCGTTCACATTTTTCTCCACGATTTTGGAGCAACCTAATCTTAATTGACCTAATTTCTTCAACCTTATCTTTAGGTCTTCCTAGACCATATTTAACACCTTCTCGATGAATGTTTGAACACCCTCTAGAACATGTAATACGGTGCAGGCTGGATAATATCAATTTATTGCATATTATACAAGGCTTTTCTTTACGACATGAAATCCCGTAGCAAGCCTGCCCACAAAATGCCTTTCCCTTACTTCTTTCTAGCTCTATTGGCCTACGGTAAATCTGTTTTTCACAAATAATACACTTTGTATTCGGTTTTCTTTTATATTGCTCAGCCACTAAGCCATTATACCACAAGATGTCATTTAATACTAAATTGACATAGTTATTCCCTAAAAATGAGAGTGTTTATTCTTCCCCACCGACTCCGAAGATAATTTTCAGCTTATTTCTGTCCTTATTTTTTATTTTAAAACCAGAATTTGTGGAGATTATAAACACTTTTTTAAATATCCAAAAGCGGAAATACACTTCTGTTATTTTGTTTGGCAGATGAAAGCCTGGTGTTCTGTATTCACTGGTTCCTTCTTCTACCTCTGTAGAAAGAAAAGTTTCATTGCCCAAACCTATTTCTGCGAATATTCTTTTCATTGCTACATTATATCAACAATTCTCAATCTTATCTCTTCTCTGCCAGCAAAAAAACTTTTCTCTATGTTTGCTAGTAGGTCTATTTTTTCTCCGTCTGCAATTTTAACTGTAAAATCTTGGACATTCATAAAAAAACCGATGGCAGAAATGATTTGTCCTTTTTTATTTTTAAAATTTAACTTCAAATGATCATTTTTCTTTCCAAAAATCTTTGTTTCATATATTTCAATTCCTTTAAATAAAAATAATGGTTTAGAATTGTTCATTCCAAAAGGTGCGAGCTGGCTAATATCTTTTTCCAAATCTTTATTTACGTCGTCTATCATTATCACTGCGTCAGCTATTAATTCTTTTTTATTACCGCCAATACTTACTTTTTGATAAGCAATTTCAAGGCCATCGGCAAGCAAATCTACTTTTTCAAGTGCAATAGAAAATCCACCGGAAGCCGCATGCCCGCCATATTCTTTAAGTAAATGCGAAGCCTCTCGCATCATAGCCACTATGTCCACGCACCCATCAGATCTGCATGAACCTTTCAAGGTTTTCCCTTCTTCTCTGCCCCAAAGGAATACCGGGCCATCGTGTTCATCCATAAGTGAATTCGCAACGAGTCCAAGCAAGGAAGGTTTCCAGTCAGGATTACCGGCCACAAGAACTTTCCTTTTCTTTTCGGGGTCGACAGCTTTCCAATGTTTTTTTATTTCCTTCACCATTACAGCCACGATCACTTTTCTTTCATCATTTATTTTATTTAAGTGCGTCGCATATTTATACGCTTCATTTTCGTCTTTTGTTGTAAGCATTTTAAAAGCATCTTCGGGAATTCCCATTCTTGAAGCTGCATTTATACGAGGCGAAATCATAAAACCAA
>JAVHRR010000042.1:0-7135 GCA_036171775.1 Minisyncoccota bacterium | reverse complement strand
TTTCCGGTTTTACCCTTGTCCTTTCCTGCTATAACTATTACATTGTCTCCTTTTTTGATTTTCATAATGTTGGAATTTATACTATATTATACGATTTCTGGTGCAAGAGACACGATCTTTTTAAAACCTAATTCAGCAAGCTCTCTTGGTATAGGACCGAATACTCTACCTGCTACTGGATCTTTCTTTCCTTTTTCAATGATAACTACTGCGTTTTCATCAAATCTTATGTATGAACCGTCAGCTCTTCTGAAAGGAAATCTTTGTCTTACAACAACTCCGTAAACAATGTCATGCTTCTTTACCAACTTTCTTGGCTCTGCTTTTTGAATAGACAAAACGATGACTTCCCCGATCTTAGCCCATCTCTTTTTTGAACTTCCAAGTATCTTAAAAACTCTGCCTATTTTGGCACCTGAGTTGTCTGTTATTTTTATTATTGATCGGTCTTGTATCATATTGTTTTGGTTTAATTATTCGTATCCATTCGTATCATTCGCTTGGTTCGTAAATTCGTATATTTATCTTATTTTACTAAAACCTTGAATCTTTTGTGTCTTGATATTGGCTTTGTTTCGATTATTTCTATGATTTGTCCTTCTTTACATGTATTACCTTCATCGTGAGCCATTATTTTGTTTTGCTTCTTGATGAACTTTCCGTATTTAGGATGTTTCTTGAAAGAATCTATAGAGATAACTACTGTGTCTTTCATTTTGATAGATGTAACTACTCCTTTTAGTACCTTTCCGTTATTTTTTTGTATTGCTGTTTTTTCCATATGTTTATTTAAATTGCATTTATGCTTTCTTTACCTCATTTAAAATTGTAAGAATCTGTGCGATTTCTCTTTTAAGATTTTTACCAGCTTTAACATTCTTTGTCTTGCTTCCTGAAGAACCAAATCTGAAATTGCTTAAAGCAACTGCTTTTTCTGAAAGCTCTTTGTCCAATTCTGCTGGTGTTTTTTTTCTTAAATCTTTTGTATTCATAAAATTATTTATCTTGCTAGGAATTTGGTATCTATTGGAAGCTTTGTTCCTCCTTTTCTAAGCATTTCTTTTGCATCAACTGCGTTCATACCGTCTACTTCAAAAAGAACTCTTCCTGGCTTAACAATGGCTACATAGCCTTGTAATTCACCTTTACCCTTTCCCATTTTAACTTCGGCTGGCTTCTGTGTATAAGGATGATCTGGAAATATTCTTGTCCAAATCTTTCCGCTCTTGCTCATTGAGTGTGCTATTGCTTTTCTGGCTGCTTCTATCTGTGTTGATTTGATTCTTCCTGCTGATGTTGCTTTCAACCCAAAAGATCCGAAAGAGATTTTTGTTCCTCTTGTTTCTACTCCAACTTTATCAGGATTTTCTCTGAAAGTATGAGCTTTTCTGTATTTTACTTTTTTGGGCATTAACATAAATTTTTGTTTTTTATTTCTGGTTTGCTTCGCTACGCTCGCAATGACCTATTTCTTATCTTTAAAAATATCACCTTTGTATATCCAAACCTTGATACCTATATCTCCGTATGTCATATGGGCTTTTTCCTGAGCGTAATCTATATCGGCTCTAAGTGTTTGTAGTGGAACTCTTCCTCTTTTCATTTCTTCTGATCTTGCGATTTCTGCTCCCCCTAGTCTTCCTCCGCAATAAAGTCTGATACCTTTAACGTCTCTGTTGGCCATTACTTTTTCAACTGTTTGTTTCATTACTCTTCTGAAAGGTAATCTTTTTTCAAGTCCTTCAGCAATCATTTGAGCTACTATAGCAGCGCTTGATTCTGGTGATTTGATCTCTTCTACGTCTAGTCTAAAATCTGTAGGAATAGCAAGCTTAAATCTTGTAGCAAATTTAAGTATGTCTTTTCTAAGCTTAACTGAACCTTCCCCACTTCTACCTATAACAACTCCTGGTCTTGATGTTTTTACGATAAGTCTAAAGGTCTTGTCATTTCTTTCCATTTCAATAGAACCAATGTATTGGCCTCTCATTTTCTTTTCAAGAAATTCTCTAAGCATCATATCTGCTCTCAAGAAATCTTTGTATTTTTGACCAGAAGAAAACCATCTTGATTTCCAATCTCTGATGATACCTAGTCTATGAGCGTATGGATGTACTGAGTGTGACATATTATTATTTTGCGGCTTTTTTAGTAACCTTTTTTTCTGCTACGACTTTAGCAACTTCTTTTTTGTTTTCTACCTTAGCCTTTTTACCTTTTTTAACAGGCATATTGTCTATGGTGTCTAATTGTACAAAAACGTGGCTTGTTCTTTTGTTTATTGGATATGCCATACCTCTTGCTCTTGGCATTCTTCTTTTTAGAACAACACCTTCGTCTACTCTAAATTCTTTTATATAAAGTTGGTCTGCTGGAATATTAAAATTGTGTGATGCGTTTGCAATAGCGGATTCAATAAGGTCGGCTAGGGGCTTTGAAGCTCTCTTAACCAAAAAAGCTAGAGTGTTTCTTACTTCCTCTATTTTCTTACCTTTCACTAAGTTGGCAACTAATCTTACCTTTCTTGGTGACTGTCTATAATCGTTTAATTTTGCGGTAATCATAATTATTTTTTAGCGTCTGTTGATGCTTTAGCTGCTTTTGATGCTGCGATTTCTGACTCCTTAGCTGCGATATCAAGATCTTTTTGCATCTTACCTCCGTGTCTTGTAAACTTTCTTGTTGGAGAAAATTCACCAAGTCTGTGTCCTACCATGTCTTCTGAAACTAAAACTTCTATATGTTGTCTTCCGTTGTATACGCCAAAAACAAATCCCACCATTTCAGGAGAAATTTGGCTTCTTCTTGACCATGTTTTAATAACACCAGTTTCTATTGGTTTCTTTCCTTCTATTTTTTCTAGAAGATGTTCGTCTATGAATGGTCCTTTCTTTAATGATCTTGACATATTGTGTATATAAAATAAAAGTTAAGCCCCTATGAGCTCGAAATAGCATATTAGCAAAATTGACAAGAATGTCAACACCAAAAACACTGTGGTTAAGCTGTGGATTAAAAGATAGGAGAAACTATTTTTATATACCTATTTGAGCACTATTGTTTGTATTGTTTTTTGTATCAAAACCTCCGGCTATTCCCATTATTAAAAAGCTTGCTCCTATTATCACTGCAAAAGTAACTAAAAATTTAAAAAAGGTTGTGTTAAACATGTTTACCCGAGAAAATTTTTGCTGATGAAGATGTTATTGTTTTATAAGCCTTAACCTCTAAATTTCAACTATATTCTAATACATAAACATAGTAGTGGTGAAAGTACCTTCAATAACGTCAACAAAAACTTTAACGGGTTAATTATAACATTATTTAGAAATCATAGAAAATATGAGCTAAAGATTTGACTCCCCTGACTGGAATACCTATCACATTGGCCCAGAAACCTTTGCTGGGCAATGGGTTGGTACTTTCTAGGACGGTTGCCGCTTGAATTATTCTATCATCGACAATGTCAATATTTATAGCTTTCTCAGTGGCAGACTGCGATATTTTAATGGGATTACTAATTTGCTGATTGCTAAAAGCAACGGTTTCTTTATATTTCCTAAGCAAATTTTCTGCTTCTGCTATGGATATGCTCGAGCTACTACTTAGCGTTATTTTTTCATTTGGTGCCGATTTGGATACAAAATTGGTATTTTGATGATCAACATTATTCAGTTTGAAAAAAGCCACTTCCCTATTTAATGCAGAATTTAGAGATATTTTTTCTGTCGTAGAACCCATGTGTAAATCTTCTTTTGCTAAGATTATTTTGTTGTTACCATTTATTATAGTGTCTTGTGGAAAAACAAAATTTTCTAATCCATTTTTAATTATCCAGTTTCCAATATTTATCTCTGTTTTGCTGTTGTTTGATATTTCTGTGTCTCCGTTTGAAAGTCCAACTATCGAAACGCTTGGTAAAACCACCTTTATAATTGTCCTTGAGACTGAGTTGTATTCGCCACAGTTCCCGTTTAATATCACCTGGTACTCCCCTGGATACTTATAATTATGCGAAATATCCTTTCCTATGGCCCCAAAACCATCACCAAATGTCCAATTAAACTCAGGTATACATTGATTCTTTTGTAAAAGTGTATATTTTGACTTAAATTCTATAGGAGAGCCAACTAGAGCCATTCTGTCTCTGCCAGCTGATATTTCAAAGGCCGTTTTTTCTTGATAATCACTCAAATCTTCCGTACCTGAATGTGACGAAATATATACTCTTCTAACAATGGCTGGAGCAACTGTTGTTTTTATTGATGAAGTCGCTATCGTATCTTCACTTTGGTTATTTGCGTTATCGGTTGATGTCGACTCTGTTTCCACAGGAGAAGCGATGCTTGGGGTAGATGCTACCCATACTCCATTTATTTTTTGAAGTGAATTACCATCCTCGAATGCCCCATTTGAGGCAGTGTACGACATCGTATCGATTAAAACATTCTTGTCGTCCTTGATATCCACGCTTCCAGATTCGTTTGTTAAAGTAAAACTACTATCAAATAATTTTCCTGTATAGCTTGGGTAATTAATTTTAAAGTTATCCGGATTATCAACAACAACTACAGAATCTCCTTTATTGATAACAGTTGAGCCAGATAAATCTTTGATTATGTGATTACTGCCGTTGATTGTTATCTTTAATTTAGAAATAACGATGTCAGATTCATCATCATTTGATATTTTTACCCATTCCCTATCAGGATCTGCTCCTTTTGGGTTATACATAACTTCAACGATGGATATTCCTGCGAAAGCGTAGTTTATTGAAAAAGAAACAAATAAGATTATTGATAAGCTTGTAGATAAAGTAAAAACTGTATATTTGTTTTTTAAGATCATTGCTAATCATATTAACATCTATATTTTTCTACCCTCCGTATTGCTGTGGATAACTTTCCCCAAGGTCGGACCTTGGGGATTAAATTACATTAAGTTTCTCTGGATTAAAATCCAACCATTCAAAAACATTTTCATTAAAAGATTCACACGACTCGAAATATCCTGGAAAAGCTTTTTTGTTTATAATCTGACTTTCTTTTACAAGATTGGTTGAATAATTTAAGTAACTTGAATAATTATAGTTTTTTAAAAATTCTTTTGCCCCCTCAATATTCACAATTCCCTTTTCTTTCCAGTCAGGTTGAATTAATTTGATGGGGTTTAAATGAATATATGAATATAGGTATTTTAAATAATTATCTGAATCAACATGTGTTGCCTGAAATCTACTACCAAATAAGGAACCGTTTCTTTCGTTCTTTTTATTAAAATACATCGAATAACTTGTTGATAACCTATGCAAAAACATCGATATTCCGCCCTCTATCTCCTCGCAAATTAGAAAGTGAAAATGGTTTGGCATCATACACCAGGCTCCAATATTTACTAGGGTTTGTTTCCCCAAGGTCCGACCTTGGGGGTTCTTCATCTCCCTGACATTGACTGGTTCGGTACTATTACATATAGATAATAGCAGCAAAAAGCGATCATAATCGGCTTTATCCATAAAAATATCCCTTTTATCAACTCCCCTGTTGTATACGTGATAATATTCGCCATGTGCAAATTTAATTTTTCTATTCATTCTTTAACAATATTATCATGTAATTTTTTATTAACCTAAATATTCCCCAAGGTCTATTCCCCAAGGTCCGACCTTTGTGTACGCAAAGGTCGGACCTTGGGGAATTTAAAAACCGCCTTAATAGGCGGTTTTTTTGATTTATCTGATATTTATTATCCTATTAGTCTCCGTATAATTCGACTAATTTTGCTTTTGTTTTTGGTCCAACTTCTCCATAACCTCCCTTTCCTTTTGAAGCAATACCGTACTTTTCTTGGAATTTTTGTACTGCTTTTACGGTAAGGTTACCATAGAATCCGGTTGTTAAACCTTCAGGATAAATAGACTTATCTTTAGCTAAAAGAACCTGTAATAGTCTTACTCCTGCGCTTGAAACACCTTTTCTAAGTTGTTTTGTAATGGCATTTGCTACACCAGAAACCTTTATAACTGAAACTTCACTGGTTACTGTGAGCGTTGGGGTTGTAACAATAACTGGAGATTCTACTATTGGTGAGGATGTAGAGGTAACGATAACCACATTTGGTACCGCGGTGCTTGAAGATGTGGCTGCTGGTGTTTCTGTGATGTCTGCAGCCGATATAGTGGTGCTTGATAATCCTGATGTTCTTGTTGAAACATTGACTCTTCGTGTCGCCATGGCCTCATTACCTGCCAAATCAACAGTGTTGTATGTTATTAAATAATTACCAGCGATATTTTCTCTTACATTATTACCTGAAACGGTAACGAGAAGTTTGTTTCCAAAGCTATCGCGTGCGGTTGCCCCCAGATCAGGGCATGTGGTACGAATACGGCAGTAAAAAGGATTATCGCCAATTAATGTAATTGTCGGTGCGGCTGTTTGTTTAATAACGGTTGCTGTCGCTGGTAAACCCACGAAAGCAGAAGTTGATGCAGTAATGTATGCTGAAACACTTATCAATCCGTCGTGTAATGCTTCTGGAAAAGATAACTGACTATTTAATCCGATACGATATGATGTTACCCCAACAGACATTGCTTGAGTATTACTTACACTATTTGTCAGATTGGTACTATCATTTAATACAACGGTTATGAGAGATCCGGCTGGAGCTGTACCTTCAACAATAATATTTTCTTTTCCTGCGTTACTAATATAACCAGGGTTACTTAACATGGAGCTAATCTTGCTGATTGTAATAGGATTAATTTCTTCACCAAAAACTTGTCCTGAATAACTTATAGAACTTATAGAACTTATAAATAAAATTGCAAATAGCATTGTTAAATATTTTTTCATACCTAAATTGTACAATAAATGTATTAAATATCAAAGTCCGACTTCGCTGGATACAAAAAAATAAATTAACCTGGATTGCTTTGCTTCTCTCGACAAGGCTCGAGATAAACGCTCGCAAAGACATACAACTTGGATTCCCTCTCGATTATACTCGAGATAAACCGCGAAAATGACTTAAAAGCAAAAAGCCGCACCTTTCGGTGCGGTTTTTTCTTTGGTTCTTCCAGAGGCTTAACCTCGGTCAAAATTCGTCAAGGTGAGTCCTTGACGAATTTTGG
>JAVHRR010000041.1:19074-27098 GCA_036171775.1 Minisyncoccota bacterium | reverse complement strand
TGATACTGACGGCACTTATGTTATCAGTCTTACAGTAACTGATGTTGCGGGGAATTCTGCATCTTCTACATTCGGATTGGTTTGGGATACAGCACTACCAACAATATCAAGCATTAGTCCAGTTGATGGTTCAACAATAACATCTTCAGGTCAAACAATATCTTTCGTATTAAATAAGTATGGAGATTGTCGACTTTCAACAACGCTAGAGTCTTATGACAACATGTCTGATAATACAATTTGTTCAACTAACAACGGTGTACAGATATCTTGTATAGCACCTACACTGGTTTCAGGTGGTACTGATATTTACTTGGCATGTCAAGATTACGCTGGTAACAATGACTCAACAATAACGGCAACGCACTTAGCTTACACTGTATTGGCTGGCGGACGAAGAGCAGTTGCCGTTACTGGAGGAGAAGGAGTTACATCTTTTGCACCAACATCAACATCAACAGCAAACAAATATAACCTCACAATAAATAAAGGTGATAATTCGACCGGCAATAGAAAAGTTACGTTGACCTTTACTGCAAGTGCAGACTCAGATGCAACAGCAGTTGTTCTAGGAACAGATCCAGATTTTTCAGGAGCAACAATAATTCCACTTCAAGATTTATATTCATTTGATCTTTGTAAAGAAAATATAAATTGTTCAGATGGTTCATACACTGTTTATGCAAAATTCCTAAATCCAGCAGGAGTTGCTTACCCAGCAGTTTCTTCGCAAATAAGTCTAAATGCTATAGCGATAACAACTGAGATAGCACAAACAGCCGCAGATACTTTAGAGTCTTTTGCAAGTACAACATCAAATATTCTTACAGCCATTTTACCACCTGCAAAACCTGTTATTGTTGAATATCCACCAATTGAGCAAACAGTTCCTGTAGAACCTCCGTTTGTATTTACTAAAAAACCAGAGATCACGATACCATCACTACTTAATGAATTTGTTTTGAAAGCTATACCAAATGATTTCACTAATATAATTCAGAAATTCCCACAGGTTCAAGAAATCTTAACAAAGGTTGGTATAAATAAAATGACAGATATTAGCGAATTGGCTAATGCAAATATTTCATTACCTAACATGAGCGAATCAGTTGGTATTGGTAGTGGTGGCAGAGTTTCAGTATCAAGTCTTTCTGACACACAAATAAATCAAATTCCTACAAACTTTGTCTTCGTACAGGCTGCAGAACAGACCATCAATCTAAACGTAAAGCTTTCTGTTTCAAAGGAAGGACTTGCATTGCAGACAGCAAACACGATTCAGGGTAAACCACTTTCATTTATAATTAAGCCAAACCAACCAGCTAAAAGCGTACAGGGATACTTGATATTTAAATCTGACAGGAATAATCAAGTTTCTGCTAATATAAATGAAGTAAAAAATTCTAACGCCCTAGGAAGAACCGCTTCAGTACTAGCCGCTGTCGGAAGTGAATTAGTTGGTCAAAATGCCGATACTGTTACAAATACTGGAATTGTAACTAGCGAAACGGATCTTGTCTTAAGCAAGTTCGAATATATAGAAACCCAAAAAGGTGTATGGACAGCAGAGGTTGCTTCACCTGAAGTTTTGGGACAATACGAGCTTAGAACAGTTGTAAATTTTAAAGAAAAGAATAAAGTACCAGAAAAATTGAGCATGGTTGTTTTGGTAGATCCAGAAGGTTATGTTTACGAAAGACTTGGAGGTGGAAGAGAAATTCGTATTAACGACACCGAAGTTTCTATTTATTGGTTGGACCCAGCTACAAACAATTACGTGTTGTGGCCAGCTAAAGATTACAGACAACAAAATCCACAAATCACTGATGTTACTGGAAAGTATGCGTTCCTTGTTCCAACTGGTATGTATTATTTAAGAGCTCATCATAATTCATACTTTGATTATACAAGCGAACCGTTTAAAGTTGAGGAAAGCAAAGGTGTGTTCATTAACATAGAACTCAGAGCTAAATTTGATTTGCTAACATTGTTTAGTGTTCAAAACGTGTTGCTTGTTGGCATTCTTTCTGTCCTAGCTTACATCGCATATATTTTCACCATTCGTCGTGGTAAAAATACTATTACTAATATATAATATTTAACATATGCAAAATTCAAATAAATTAATCACACTAGTTATAATATTATTACTTGGCAATATTTTTTTTGGATGGATGTACATTTCCTCTAAGGTTGTTGTAAGAAGCCTAGAAACAAAAATTCAAAGCCAGAAAATAAATAGCGATGTTTTGTTGTTTACAAAATTGTTTATGGACAAAGTGTTAAGTGGAACAAAAGAAGTTTCTTTTGACGACAGATTACAATTGGAAAATGCGATTAGAGGCTTAAACGACAAAGAAATTTTCGACTCTTGGCAGTTATTTACTAAGGCTAAAGACCAAGCACAAGTTCAGAAGAATTTTTATTCTTTATTTCAATTGTTGTTAAAGAAGATTACTATGTAATTAGCTTTCGGTTGTTAGGTTTTAGGTGTTAGGAGATACAAATATAACAAAAGGTCTTCGACAACGCCGAAGACCTTTTGTTATATTATAAATTCTCTAAAAGCTAATAGCTAACACCTACTCAACTATCTGATAATCCATCTGTCTTCTGTCTAGGTCTGCTGAAACGAGCTTAATTTTAACTTTCTGTCCAAGTGAGTAAACCTTTTTTGTTTTTTCTCCAATAATAGAATATGTTTTTGCATCGAGTCTGTAAAAGTCATCTCCAAGAGAGGAAAGCTTTATCATACCTTCAGCTCTAGTCTGAGAATCTTCGGCATAGATGCCCCATTCAGTAACTCCAGTAATAAGACCGTCAAATGTTTGCCCAACTTTATCCAACATAAACTCTATTTGTTTGTATTTTCTTCCATCACGTTCAGCTTCAGAGGCTTTGATCTCTTGGTCAGTACTATGTAAGCAAGCCTTTTCATAAAAAGCCAAATTCTTCTCAGCAACATTTTGCTTTGTAAGTATTGTTTGTAATATTCGGTGTACCAAAAGGTCCGGGTATCTTCTAATAGGGGAAGTAAAGTGCGCGTAGTATTCAAAAGCTAGTCCAAAATGGCCAATATTTTTTGTAGAATATATAGCTTTTGACATAGAACGAATAGCTGCAGTTTTTACAAGCGCTTCTTCAGCTTTTCCTTCAACCTGTGCAAAAAGAGCCTGCATATCTTTTCCAGTAATACTTCCAGTTTTACCAATAATAAGCTCATATCCTAAAGCTTTCACAAAAATAGAAAGTTCAGCAATCCTGTCTTTGTCAGGAAAATCGTGAATACGATAGGGAAGAGGGAACAGCTTTCCAGACTTCTTCTCAAATTTGTAGACATGCTCAGCAACTTCTTTGTTTGCAAGAAGCATATATTCCTCAACAAGCTTGTGTGTATCAAGTCTTTGTTTTTTGTATATTCTTACAGGTCTTCCTTTTTCATCTAGCTCAAAAGCGATTTCTTCTTGTTCAAAGTCTATAGCCCCTTTTTGAAATTTTTCTTTTCTAAAAAGCTTGGCAATTTTGTTTAAAGTATCAAGCGCCTCAAAATGCTCACCAGGCTTTTCATGTGGTGAGCTTCCTGTTCCGAGCATCGTCGAGGAAGTTGAACCAGCATTTAATAATTCCTGTGCACTTTCATAGGTAAATCTTTTTGCAGATTTTATTACGGACTTTCCAAACCATTTTGAAAGTACTTTTGCTTTTGGATCTATCTCAAAAATAGCAGAAAAGGCTAGTTTTTCATCTCCCTCACTCAAGCTACAAAGGTTGTCAGAAAGCTCAAAAGGGAGCATAGGGATGGTTCTATCTGGAAGGTATACAGAACAACCTCGCTCGTACGACTCTTTGTCCAGCTCGCTTTTTTCTACTACATAGTGAGACACATCCGCAATGTGAACGCCTACCTCGTAGTTCCCATTTACTAGTTTTTTAAAGGAAATAGCATCATCAAAATCTTTTGCTGTTTTTGGGTCTATTGTAAAAGTAAGTGTATTTCGTAAATCTTTTCTTTTAGCAATTTCTTCTTTCGAAATAGTTTTATTTTGTTCAAAAACATTTCTAGATTCTTGTAACACTTTTTCTGGGAAATCAATATCGAAACCTTTATCTATGGCAATAGAATTCATTTCAGTAGAATTGTCTCCTTTTTTTCCTAAGACTGTGGCAATTTCTCCTTCTGAGAATCCTGGAAATGCAACCCATTTTGTTATTTTTACTCTCACCTTGTCATCGTTTTTTAATGTACCAGCTTTTTCTTTCGGTATTTTTACTAGAACTTTTATTCTTCTGTCATCAGGAATTACAGTCATACTATTGTTAGACACTAGAATAGTACCAACAAAATAGTTTTTTGCTCTACTTAATACCTTCAATACTTCTCCTTCATGAAAACCAGCTTTATTTTTCTTAAATAGTTTAATCTCAACTTTGTCTCCAGCCATTGCCGTGTTTATCTGTCTTGTTGGTATTTCAACTGTAGAATTGTCTATATCAGAAATAAAGTAAGCGGTATGGCCTCTTATAGCTTTAATCTTACCTTTTATGATCTTAATCTTATGGTTAATATCCGTTTTGGCTCTATTTACGTTGTTATTTCTGTCTTTTTTCCAGAATTCTTTTTTTGGTTTCATTTGTTTACCCGAGAAAATTTTTACTGACGAAAGTGTGTTGGTGTTAGGAGGTTATTTCATCTATTGTGTAGATTTATCTATTAAAAGATACTTCTGTCAATAATACCACTTTCAACACATCAGTAAAAACTTTAACGGGTTAATCATAGCAAAAAAATATGTATATGTATACGCACTGTTTGTCATTCCCGCCTGCGCGGGAAGGACACAAAAACACATTTTTTATAATATTGATTTGACTTTAAGCTATATTTTGTTAGTATATCGTCTACATATGTTAATAATCAGATTACAAAGAGTAGGAAGAGTTCACGAGCCAACTTTCCGTATAGTACTTACAGATTCAAAGTTTGGACCAAAAAGCGGTAAATCCGTCGAAGTTTTGGGTTCATACGACGCAAGAAAAGGAAAAGGCAACAACCATGTAGATGGTGAAAAAGTAAAATATTGGATTTCAAAAGGAGCCCAAGTTTCAGACACAGTTCACAACTACCTTGTTAGTGAGAAAATCCTTACAGGAAAGAAAATAAACGTACTTCCAAAGAATAAAATTATAAACGCAAACAAAGCAAAAGCAGATGCAGCAGCCGCAGAGGCCGCAGCAAAAGCTCCAAAAGCAGCACCAGTAGTTGAAGCTCCCGCAGCAGAGACACCAGCAGCATAACAACTTGTAGCTTCTTAGAACAATAGCTTGTTAGGAAAAACAAAAATACAAAAAAAGATTTCGCAGAAGCGAAATCTTTTTTTGTATTTTCACCGAAGTAGCTAATAAGCTACTTCCTATCATGCCTCCGGCAGATCTACCGAAGGTACGACAAGCTAGTTTTTATTTGCAGAGTTTTTTTCTTGTGATAATATATGTTCAGGCAGTATTTTATTAATTACCGGTCGAACTACTGCAGAAATCAAAATCAGAATTACAATACAAAACAATGCAAGAATCAGATGTAAAATTTTTAGAGCTTGTTGTTAAGGCTTTGGTAGACGTACCAGAAAAAGTAAAGATCGTAAGAACAGTGGATGAAATGGGCGTATTACTAACGCTTGTCGTAGACAATGCCGACATGGGCAAAGTCATCGGAAGATCAGGTAACACAGCAAAAGCAATAAGAACACTTCTAAGAGTTGTAGGAATGAAAAACAATTCAAGAGTGAACTTGAAGATCAACGAACCAGAAGGAGCAGAGCCAAGAATGGCAACTCTTTCAAAAGAGCCAACTACAAAAACTGTAGATGAGGCTATGGCAGATTTAAAGTTATAACTCAAAAAAGAAAAAACCGTCCCTTACAAGGGACGGTTTTTTTTGAAGCCAATACTATGCCGGCACCCGTTTGGTGTTCAACAAAACGGGAATATTGGATCTGCGGATCATTTCTTCACGCTTACCACCAAGCGACTCGTGTCTTGTTCTTGCCACATTAACTCTTTCGGACATATTTTCTTTGGCTTTTTCAAGACCCTCTCCAGCTCTCGCTAAGATATTTGCTAAAGCCTTAACTTCTTCACTGTTCATTTTACTACCCCCCAAACCACTGATTGAACTCCCACTACAATTTTATTACATTTAGAGTTTAAGTCAATCAATAAGCTCACAATTAAACAAAGAAAAAATCGCGCTTCACTCGAAGCGCGATTTTTATGTTCGTTTAGTTCAAAACTCCGCGAACAAGGAAGCAAGTTTTTCGAGTTCTATTGAACCGCGCAGCTTCGGCATTATTATCCGCAGCTGCATAGTTACTGGGTCTTTTCTCTTTTTTGAGTTTACGCGTTTATTGATAGCGCACATTAAGGAAGTACCATTATTTACTGAATCCTTAAGCGCATCATTTACCGCATCATCAGCATCCTCAATTTGCATACCCTTGCTTGCAAGAAGTTTTACTAAACACCGCATATGTTCAACCTCAACATTGTGCATATTTTCCCCCTTTATTTTTTGTTAGCTCTCCGATTGTGATATTATCGATTTTTAATAGAATGTCAATACAAATAGGTAAGTACGTATACATATATAAGCGATAGCGTATATATGCAATTATCGCAAACCATGATTATCTTTTTCAGAGTAAGGCTTTGCTAGTCTGAATGTTTTTAATTGATTCATTAGACCTATTGATTTTACATAATCAATAAATTTCTTTGGTAGGGGAGATGGACCGACCCAAACACTTCGCTGAATCATTATAAAATCAAATTTTTTCAAATGTCGTCGAAACCAGTCTCTTTCCTTTTTCTTTTGTTCAGGAATGTCGTAAATAACTATTAAATTTTTTGGGGAATTTTTATTAAACACTGATGAAAATGAAACATTGTATAGGACTCTTACGCGGTCGGCAGCTTTAACCTTTCTAATCTTTATAGGGTTACTTATAGGTATCCCGAAAGAGTTTACTCTTACTCCTTTATACAAATATGTTTTATTTTTCATATAGTTTTTATTATACAGTACATACAGATATACGCTATCGCGTATATCTGTATGTATAAGTAAATTGGTTGAAGAATAACTCGAATTAAATATAATATTTGTAATTTGTCTAAATGTGTTGTATTTTAACGATATACGAATTTCGTACGAATATCTGCGAATTGCTACGAATAGGAAATTGAATTTGTACAATATTCGTAATCATTCGTAACATTCGAATAGATTTCGTATCTTAATGAATTTTCATATAATCACATTATTTCCAGAGTCTTTCACTTCATATCTAAATGAGTCAATTTTGGCGCGTGCCATTAATGAGAAAAAAGTTAAGGTTAGCTTTTATAATCCTCGTGATTTTGTGAAGGTAACCAAAGCACAAAAATTAAAGAATAAACCTTATAAAAGAATAGATGATATTCCATATGGAGGAGGACCAGGAATGGTAATGCAGACAATGCCAGTGGTAAAGGCTATAGAGAAGGCATTGTCTGCAAGTCGAAAGTCGAAAGTGAAAAGTCATAAAGTTAAAATCATTTTTCTAAGTCCGGGAGGAAAGCAGTTTGATACTGAATACGCAAAGCAAGTTTCAAAAAAATATACGGATATAATTATTATTTCAGGTAGATATGAGGGAATTGATGAAAGAGTAAATAAAATTTTCAAAACGGAAAAAATAACAGTTGGACCATTTGTCCTTACTGGTGGGGAACTTCCAGCGATGATCATTATGGATTGCGTTTCTAGACAGATAGAAGGAGTGCTTGGTAACAAAGCCTCACTTGAAGAAGAAAGAATATCTAGTAGCGAAGTTTATACGAGACCAGAAGTTTTAGAGTACAAAGGTAAGAAATATAAAGTTCCGCCAGTTTTGCTTTCTGGAAATCATAAGCTGATTGACGAATGGAGGGCGCAAAGCGCAAGTAAAAAGTTATAAAGTCAAAAGTATAAAGTAAATACAAAAAGA
>JAVHRR010000041.1:0-19064 GCA_036171775.1 Minisyncoccota bacterium | reverse complement strand
CGAATTTTCGCAAAGCGAAAATTCGTCTTTTTGTATTAACTTTAAAATGATATAATCATTTTCTCTATGACCCAAAAAGATGCACTCGACATATTGAAGATGGGATACAACTGCTACATTACAGGAGCAGCTGGTAGCGGAAAAACACATCTTTTAAATGAATATATTAAATTCCTTAGAGATAAAGGAGTTGATGTTGGCGTTACTGCATCTACTGGTATTGCCGCCACTCATATGGGCGGAACAACGATTCATTCTTGGAGCGGGCTTGGTATTCGCGATGAACTTTCCGAATATGATCTTGAAGATATGGAAAGTAAGAAATATTTGTATGAAAGATTCAAAAATACAGATGTTTTAATAATAGATGAGGTTTCCATGCTCCACCATTTTCGTTTAGACCTTATAGAAAGAATTGCGAGACATTTAAAAAGAAATCAACTTCCATTTGGGGGGATGCAGGTTATTCTTTGCGGAGATTTTTTCCAACTTCCTCCTGTTTCAAGAATGGGTGAAAAGGAATCACATTTTTCTTACAAATCTGACACTTGGAAAAAGCTTGATTTGAAAATTTGTTATCTTGAAGAACAGTTTAGACATAAAGATGATAAATTTATAAAAATTCTTAATGGAATTCGCGGAAACAATCTTAGCGAAGAATCTTTAATGTGTTTAAAATCTAGAAATAATGCATGTCTGAAAGAGGGAATTGTGCCAACAAAACTTCACACCCACAATATAAATGTGGATACGATAAACGATGCAGAGCTTAACAGACTTCCAGGACAGATTTTTACATATCTAATGGAAGATAAAGGAAGAAAGCCACTTGTAGATGCATTGAAAAAAAGTTGTCTTGCTCCCGAGCTTTTACGATTGAAAGTTGGAGCACATGTAATGTTTGTAAAAAATAATTTTGAAGGTGGATATGCAAACGGAACACTTGGAAAAGTGATTGAATGTTCAAACTATGGTCCAAAAGTAATGCTTACAAATGGAAAGGTGATTGTCCCTGAAAAAGTATCATGGGTAATAGAAGATGAAGGAAAAATAAAAGCCACTATTCTACAATATCCACTTCGTTTAGCCTGGGCTATTACAGTACACAAAAGTCAGGGTATGAGCTTGGACGCTGTTGAGGTGGATCTTTCAAAATCATTTGAAAAAGGAATGGGTTATGTGGCACTTTCTCGTGTAAGAACACTAGATGGACTTCGTATTCTTGGACTAAACAAAAACGCTCTTGAAGTACGAGAAGATATTATGATTTTTGATGAAGATCTGAGAGATCTATCAAATGAAGATAAAAGATGGTTGTACTCGATGGATGAAAAAGAAATAAAACAGAAACAAGAAGAATTTTTGAAAAAAGTCGCACCACCTGAAGGAACTAAAGTTGATAAAAAGAAAAAAAGAAGAATTTCTCCAATGCAGGAGACAAAAAACATGCTCGAGCAGGGAATGGGTATAAAAGAAATTCTGGAGCATAAAGGGGTAAAGATAGGAACGCTTTTAGACCATATAGAAAAGATTGTTTTAGAAGAGCCGTCTTTTGATATAAAACATTTAAAGGACGAAGTACCAACAGGGAAATATAAGAAAATATGGATGGCATTTCGCGAACTTTATGGTGAGAACCGAGATTTCCTGCTTTCACCCATTAAAAATAAACTTGGTGCCGCTTACACTTACGAAGAACTAAGGATTGTAAGACTATTTGTGAAGAGAAATTTATAAAATTGTTTGGTATAATATCTGTATATGCAACAAGAAATAGAAAATATCAAAAAGTATGTTAGGGCAGCAAATTATCTTTCTGTCGGGCAGATTTATTTACAAAGTAATTTTTTATTAAAAGATAAACTAACTTTTGATGATATAAAAACCAGACTCCTCGGACACTGGGGTACATGTCCTGGTATCAATTTTACATACGGATGTTTAAATAATTTAATTAAAAAAACTGATGCAAATATGATGTTTGTACTTGGTCCAGGACATGGATTTCCTGCAATTCAATCAAACATTTTTCTTGAAGGGACACTTGGAAAATATTATAAAGATGCACAAAAAACAGAAGAGGGTATAGCATATATTACAAAGAATTTTAGTTGGCCATACGGCTTTCCAAGCCATACGAGCCCTATGACACCCGGCGCTATTCTTGAGGGTGGAGAATTAGGCTATTCGCTTTCTACGTCTTATGGGGCAGTTTTAGACAATCCAGACCTAATTGTGAGCTGTTTGATTGGAGATGGGGAAGCAGAAACAGCATCTTTGGCTACTTCTTGGCATTTGAATAAATTTATAGACCCAGCGAAAAATGGAGCTGTTTTACCCATACTTCATCTCAATGGTTACAAGATTTCCGGACCAACAATTTTTGGAAGAATGCAAAATTCAGATTTGAAATCATTATTCAAAGGTTATGGATATGAACCTATTATTGTAGAAGGTCACAATGATAAAGTTTATGAAAAAATGGTAAAAGCCCTTGATGAAGCATACGCATCTATAAAAGCTATACAAAAAGAAGCACGAGAAAATCCTGATAAGCCAAGAGAAGACTATTACAGATTTCCAATGATTGTTTTGAAAACACCAAAAGGATGGACAGGTATTAAAAAATTATACAGTTTTGATTTTGATGGAAAAGGACAAAAATTTGAAGGAAAAGTTGAAGGTAATTGTTTATCGCACCAAGTTGTCGGCAAAGAAATGAAGACTGATAAAAAAGAACTTAAAGCACTAGAGAAATGGATGAAGTCTTATAAGTTTGAAGAACTTTTCTCCGCCAAAGGCGGACCAGCCTCGGGCTGGGATGGCAAAAGTTGTTTCTCAGAAGGAGTAGAGGCGAATATTCCAAAAGAAGGTTTAAGAATGGGAAATAATCCCGTCGCTTTTGGTTTGAAGAAAGGCGATACATCAAAAGATTTAACTATACCTGCAGTAGAGAAATTTGAAACAAAGATTAATTCTCCCGGAGAAGTTTCTGGTAGCGCAATGCATAAGATCGGCGAATATTTTGCAGAAGTTGTAAAACTAAACAAAGAAAAAAGAAATTTCAGACTATTTTCACCAGACGAAACATATTCAAATCGTTTGCAAGCGATGTTTAAAGAAACCACCAGAGCTTTTACTGGAAAGATTGAGGAATGGGATACAGACATGTCTCGTGATGGAAGAGTAATAGAAATGCTTTCAGAAAATTCACTGCAGGGTTTAGCACAAGGCTACACACTGACAGGCAGATACGCATTTTATCCTTCGTACGAATCATTCATCATGATAGTCACAAGTATGGCCGACCAATATAGTAAGTTTTTGAAAGTCGCACGACAAACAGAATGGAGAGGAGATACACCATCTCTAAACTACATTGTTTCTTCGACTGGTTGGAGACAGGAGCACAATGGCTTTTCTCATCAGAACCCTGGCTTTATAGATAATCTTTTACAACTTCATCATGATTTTATTAACGTGTATTTTCCAGTAGATGAAAATGAAGCTGTTTTGATTGCTGAGAAATGTTTGAAATCAAAAAATGAAATAAATGTTATTGTTTCTGAAAAAACAGTGGAGCCAGTGTGGCTTACAGGTGAACAAGCTAAAACAGAAGTAGAAAAAGGACTTTCTATTTGGGATTTTCCTTCAGATGAGAACCCAGATATCGTTATCGGAGGCTGCGGGCAATATCTTACAAAAGAAGCTCTTGCAGCAGTGCAACTATTGAAAGAAGAAGTGCCAGAAGCAAAAATACGATTTGTAAATATTGTTGAGCTTTCTCCAAACACCGTTGGACATTCAAAGAAGATCAGCCAGTCAGAATTTGAGAAATATTTTACAAACGATAAGCCCGTTATTTTTAACTTTCATGGATATCCTGAGACTTTAAAACAAATAGTATTCGACTATCAAAATATTGCAAATAGAATATCTATTCATGGATACATGGAAAGTGGTTCTACAACGACTCCACTTGATCTTCATATTAGAAATAAAACAGACAGATACAATTTGACTATAGAAGCTGTAGAAAAACTTGCGCAAGCTGGAGTTGTAGAAAAGGAAAAAGCCAGAAGAATCACTGAAAAATATCAGCAAAAGATTAAAGAGCATAAGGAATATATTTTGAAAGTCGGCGATGATCCAGAAGAGATTCTAAATTGGAAATGGTCTAAATAGTAAACGGAGGTCTTGCCTTGAGGAGGAGCGAAGTGACGGGAAAAGGCGAGTCCTCGGTTTTCACTTAATAAAGTTATATAATATAAACATGGAAAAGAAATATCTAATAGTAAATACAGGCTCCGTTTCAGCAAAGTACTCAATTTGTTCTGAAAAGACAGAACTATTTTTCGGACATTATGAAATTGAGGTAGGGAAGGCTATTGCCACTTTTTATAGTGACGGTAATAGATGGAAATCAAGAACGGCAGGTATAAGCGAAGAGGTTTTTAAAAATTCCTTAGATAATTTTATTAAAGAAGCTATAAAGAGTGGCGTTATAGTATCTAAAGACGACATTTTTTCTATTGGAGTAAGAATTGTTTCTCCCGGAACTTATTTCCAGTCAGATAGAGTGATAGACGATATTTTCTTGGCTAAAATAACAGAAATAAAAGACGAAGCACCTTGTCATATTCCAGCAACACTAAGAGAAATAGACGGTATAAAAAAAATATTTACAAAAACTCCAATAATAGGTATTTCAGACAGCTCATTTCATAAAGATGTTCCTGATTCTGTTAAATATTATGCCTTACCAAAAAAAGTCTCAAATGAATTAGACATTTACCATTTTGGATATCACGGAATTTCAATCGGTTCAATCGTAAACAAGCTCGCTTCGACAAAAGAACTTACCGGCAAGATAATAATCTGTCATCTTGGTGGGGGTATAAGCGTGGTTGCGGTTAAGGATGGTAAAAGTCTCGACACCTCCATGGGTTACTCGCCGCTTCAAGGTCTCGTGATGTCTACCCGTACTGGAGATATTGATCCTGTTGCCGCTATACGTCTTGGAAACAAACTGGGCAAAAATAATGTTGAACTCGAATCATATTTAAACAATGAATGCGGTTTGCTTGGGCTTTCTGGCAAGAGTTCAGATATTCGTGATCTTATAGAGCTAGAGAAAGATGGTGATTTGGATTCCAAATTAGCTTTAGAGAAGTTTGTAATGAGTATAAAAAAATATATCGGCTCTTATATCGCAGAAATGGGCGGATTGGACACGCTTGTATTTTCTGGAACAATAGGGGAGAGATCATTCATTATGAGAGATCGTATTTGTGATGGTTTACAGTCTCTTGGAATAAAACTAAACAAAAACAAAAATAAAAAAATTGATGGCTGTGATACAAAAATTAGCACTTTCTTTTCCCCAGTAAATATTTTGGTTGTTTGTACCAGTGAAATGAATGACATGGCTGGAAGATTGGTAAATTTCGTCTATTAAATTAAAAAACCGCCTGAGGCGGTTTTTTAATTTAATATATTATGTAATCTTTTTCATTGATTCAATTTCTAATGCATTGATTTTATCTGATGAAATATGGTGTACATCCATATGCGCTCTCATGTACTGAATCCCTCTTACAAGCTCCTCTGCATCGATACCCCTATCTCTTTCTTTTGTCTCATCCATATCGCCCCGAAAAATCTCTTCAACTTTGTCTAATTCTTTTGTTGTAAAATTGTGACTATAATGCAAAGCACTTCTAACTTTAATCCATTCTTCTTTTGTTAATCTGGGTTTTGGATCATTAAAAAATATTCCCATATGTTTATTTTATTATTCCAGTAATAAAATAATTATATCATATTTACGTATTTTTACAGGGAATTTAATTTATTAATATTTGTATTATATATGGTAGAATAAAATTGACAATTTGTAATTAAATGGTACATTAACATTGGATAGTAAACTCGGTATGGAGGTTTTATGATAGAGAATGCTGAAAAAGTAGCGAAATTGAAGGCGTTAGTGCTGGCACACTACGGCTTGGTCGCAAAGCTGTGCAAAAAATACAAGACAAAAGACAAGTCCCGCTTCAACGAAGAGGACCTGAGCAAGCTCAATCTTATCGACGAAAAAATTGCCAGCCTGGCTAAGGAGCTCAAGCTCACACCGAAAGACAAGTTCAAGATGTTGATGGATATGATATAGCCAACTGGAGATTACCGGCGACCCGCCTGTCCCTTTTCACACACGTGAATCGAGATAGGCGGGTTTTTTTTCATTTACTTCTTTTAATAAGCTATCGTACCATCGGTAGATCTCCCGTAGGGATTATAAGCCAATTATTGATATTGAATATATATAGGTGCTGGCGTAAGTTTTAATATTTCCTCAGTAGTCATAAGTGCGATGCTTGGTTTCCAAAGATCGTTTTTATAAAATAGCTTGAAGCCAGTAAACTGAACTGGTTCTTTGTAAATATATTTTGTGTAGCTAGCTAATTTATTGGATTTAGGACCCCAGCCGTCCATATTCATAATAAATTGTACTTCAGGAACTGTTTTTATGAGTTGATAGTTTGTAACCATATTCTGTGTATAACGATGTACTATAAGAATTTTTGGTGGCAAATTATTATCCTGAACTATTTTTGCTAAATAATCAGTAACATAATTAATTTCAACTGCATCATAGACACCAACATATACACCGGGAAGCCTTCCAAACTTCATTGAAAATTCAGGATCGATAGCAATATGAACTTGTGGTAATTTTATATATTTTTCTAAAAGGGGAAGCTCTTCTTGAATTGTGCTTTGACCAATTTGTATATCTAGAAAAACAATCGCATTTATTTTTTCTGCAATTTTTACTACTTTTTCTATTTCAGTGTCTGGCATACGAAGTCTATAATTGCCATCTTCTCCAGCTCTTTTTTGCGCAGTTGTAACAATATAATGAAGAGCAGGTATCGCCGGTGTCTCTGGGTCTGCCAAAGTCCATTTTTGTACCTCAGCATCTAGTTTTGAAAGCATTTCAGCCTCAGGATATTCTCCGAGTACGCCCATGCCTTTAGACAAAAGGTTTCCATAATATGCAACTATTCTTTTGAATGGCAAAATAGCACCAGCATTTGGATAAACAGTCTTTACTGGCCACAGGCTTATTTTTTTTGTGGTTGATGCTGCACTCGATGCGATCACTGAAGTTGTAGCGGTTGAAGTGGCCACATGTGCAAGTAGACCAAGTCTTCTGTCGTAATCTTCCTTATCTAAAGGGGGTAGTTTTTTTACAATTATTTCTTTGATCGGCTGACCATTTTCATCTAATTTATATGAAACCGCTTTGTTGAAGAAAAATACAAAAAATATCGCAGCAAACAAATATGCCAAACTCATATAAAACCAGAATTTTTTGTTTGTTATCACACTTTTCATCTTTTTAGTCTAACATAATAATATTTTTTATTAAAATAAAATAGGTTGCAAGGTTTCAAACCCTACAACCTATCTTGAGACATAAACTCAATTACTAGCCCTATCTCTTTTTGAGCACTTTCTTCCGAGTCAGACGAGTGAAGCACATTTTTTATGTCTGCATCTTTTTTTCCGTATATTTTACGGGTTTTGACCACCCTTTGCTTTACAAGCTCTACGGCATTATCGCCCTCTATTATTATGAAAATAGATGAAGCAGATATTAAATACTCTGTCGTCCTTTCAGAATCAGCCATTTTTGCATTGTCTGGAAAAAACTGTTCCCAGAATGCTTTTGATGCAGTGGCAGTATGGTGTAAAATTATTGCCATACCGTTTCCGTGAGCAAAAACTCCTATCCCGAAGAGAAGCCCAGGATATCTTTTCCATCCAGGCTTTACAACAATCAGTGTCTTCATTATTATCACCTCCTTTTTCTAAACAAAGATTATAATTTTATGATTGCTTTGTCAATTATATATAAATTTAAAAGGCTACAGAGCGTTAAGCTCTGCAACCTCTTTTTTTTGAGAAAAACTTTTTTACAAGTTTTATCTCTCTTTTCGCATCTTTTTCAGTGGCGGAAACCAGTAATATTTTCCAACCTTGTTTTGGGGTTGATCCGTACTTTTCTCTTATTTCTACCGCACGTTTTTTAATTGCCTCAACCACATTCTCTCCGGAGACAATTATAAACACCGTTGTAGAGATAAACACTATCTTAAGTTTTGCTAGATCACGCAAGGCTTTAAATATGCCTATTTCTTCCTCATCTTTGCAAAACTTTCTCCAGAACCTAAAAGGTACAATAGCTCTTTTGTATTTGATTATATTGAATCCTTTGGTTGCCTCGACAGTTAATCCGCGATGTTTTTCCCATCCTTGCATTAACACAATGAGTGTTTCCATTTTGTACCTCCAACTAGAACTATTTCTAATCCAATTATATTATGAAAAATGTATTGCAACAACAAAATTAAATATTCGAGAATATTTTTGTGAGTTCGGCCATAGCCTCGTCGGGACTGCTTGTGTATATGTATAATTCCTGAACAGATCCACTTCCACGGACTACAGCTTTTATTCCTCCAGTAATGGGTAAGAATTTTAAACTTCGTCTTCCACCGCCAACATGGGTGATGTTAGCTATACCTATTTTTGATATAAGAGGCAATTTAATAGCTTCAATGACCAGCTTGTTTGCTGTTTCAGTAAGAGTAGAGTGACTATTTGTTATTTTGCCTCCGAGGGTTAATTTAGACATATTTAGGATTATACACAATTTTAAATATTAATCTGCATATCATTTTTTACAATACAAAACCACTCTCCGTAGAGTGGCTGCAAATTTTTTACTAGTTCTGCAAACTAGACTATTTTTTTGAAGTATATTTCGACTTGATCGTTTTTGATATCGGGCAATAAAGAATTCTTTCTTTGTCCTTTGCCCATACTTCCATGTCGGCAGTGCCTAAATATTTCCATCCTTCGCTTATCATTTTCTCTTTAACCTTGTCTATTGAATCAATAGCAGGTTTTTTCATTTTGACTCCTTATCAACTAGACGACTTCTGTTTGTATTGTATACCTATATCAATTCAATGCAAATGTTTTATAAAACAAAACCACCCCGATTGAGGTGGTTTTTTGTTTACGATGTGTTATTGAGTAAACGTGTGAATTATTTCTTTTGTTTTAAGTGAGTAAATTTTGTATCTCTTGCCTTTTACCCACCTTTCTACTCCCAAGAAAGTGTCAACTTTTTTAAAACCCCTAAGTAACTCCGATTTTTTAGGTTTTTTACCCATTTGTGCTGCCTCCTTTGTAACTATTTCTACATAGTTTATATAGTACTTTTACTTTTTTGTAAAGTGGCACTAGAAAATCTTTTTCCACCAAGATAGTTTATTGTCTGGGCTATAAATTTTAGAATATAAATTGTTTTGACCCAACAAGATGTCCAAAAACATTTTGCCCACAATATAGCTGTAGGTTAATCCGTTTCCAGAAAATCCAAAAGCATAAAAAATATTTCCGCCTTTAGTTTCTCCAATACAAGCGAGGCCGTCTGATGGCTCTGATATGAGTCCTGACCAATGGCGCACCTCTCTAAAATCGCTATTTCCAAAAAGAACCTTAGTATAATTTCTTACAATGTTTGCACCTATTTCATGGTCTAGCTTGATAATTTCTAAATTATCATTTCCACCTATTATGAGTCGATCAAAATCATTTTCTTTATCAATTCTAAAATAGTGGTACGGTTCTAAAGTGTCCTGGTATGTTCCATATGTAAAACTTCCAGAAGGAATTTTGTATTCAATGACGTACGAACGATACATGCCGTATTTATGTTCTAAGTATCCTATCTTTCCGAAGGGGATATAAGTAGCAGATAAAACTTTTTTTGCATTTATGATACCCACGTTTTCAACTTCCACTAAAACCGCATCTTTTTTGTCAGTTAAATTTAAAACTTTTGTATCCTCTGCAATAATCGCGCCATTTTCAACAGCAATCTTTGCCAATGAAAATATATATTTAATCGCGTTAAATTTTGCTTGATTAATTATTTCTATATAACCATACTCATTAAACTTTAGAGTGTTGTCTTTTTTGTATGTAGCATTTACACCGAGCTGTGCATATTGATCAGCTTTTTTAATAAGGGCTGATTCCTCACTTTTGTTGTTGACATAAATAAAACTTGAACAACGTTCAAATTCACAATCAATCTTTTCAAGATTAATTATTTTTTCGATATCGTCGATTGCTTTTTGGTGAGATTCTAAAATCAATTTACTATTTTTCAAACCAAAACGTTTAATAAGCTGGTCTGGAGCCAAATCAACTATTTGACTTAAAAAGCCAGTTGTACAATCTGTAACATATTCACCGAGCTTTCTTTTCTCTAACAAAATTGGTTTTTTCCCAGCTTTGGATAATAGATATGCAGATGTGATCCCTGTGATACCACCACCAACTATCAAAACCTCTGTTCCACTAGGTAAAACAGTTCTTGGGTAAAGCGCACGGTCTACACCTTCAAGCCATATTTCGTAATTTTCTTTCTCCACGGTTATTGCACTATTATTTTTGCCTTCATCGATGGGTGGATAGAACAAATATAATCAAATGTTCCAGCCGTGTTAAATGTGAAAGAATATGTTGTACCTTTGTTTAAGATTGGACTATTTAAGCCGCCGCCTATTATTCTGTGTTGCATAGAGTCATTGTTTGTCCATACAACAGTGTCACCTTTATTAATAGTTAAAGTATTTGGGCTAAATGCAAAATTTACTATTGATACATCATATTGTTTTGCTGGTACTATTTGAACAGATGGGGATGCGTTATTTTCTGTATTTACTGGCGTATCATTGATTTTTACCACTTCTATTTGTGTGGTTGAGGTATTAGGTGTCTGCATACCGGATTTTTTAGATGGCTGAATTAAAAAAATAACAACAAAAACAAAAGCAATAATAACTAATCCGTAAATAACATTATTTTTCATAAAATATTAAAATTATTAAAACTTATAAATATAACAACAAACCAAACGCTAAATGAATAAGAATCAAAATTGAAAGCACCAATGCGTTCAACTTATGATATTTGAATAAATCTGATCTTCCGTGAGATAGGCCGTATCCTAAATATATTTGATAAACAAAACTGGCTAAAGTTATTAAACCTAACCAAAAAACTAGTGGCTTTCCAAGTATTATTAAAATCATGTTTACCCGAGAAAATTTTTATTGATGAAAATGTTATTGTTTTATATGCTTTAACTTTTAAATTTTAATCCCGTCTTTATGTAAGACAGTGGTTAAATAAAAGCATTTTCAATAACGTCAATAAAAACTTTAACGGGTTAATTATAACACCTTAATTTTTTGTTTGCCAATATTTATATTTTAGTATATGATATGAATATTATGGCAAAAAGAATGGCAGTAAATACTAAAAATAAGACTTCTCGTTCTAAAAAAACAAGCAAGAGACTTGATATAAAGAATGCAAGAATTGCAAACAGAAAGAGAAAGAACTTATAATTAGTTTGGTTGAAAAATATTAAAATACAAAGTATTTTAATATTCTTTCGACATAATTTTTTTAGTATAAAAAATTAAAAATCACCCCGCTAATGGGGTGATTTTTAATTTAGACTTTATTTATAAACCGTGTTCTTTAAAACAACTTACATATTTTCTGTCTACAATACTAAGATGTCCCACTAACCAGTTTTCAAGAAAATCAATCAAGGCCGGCACAACATCTGGGCCCTCTGCCTCAAATTTTTTCGTCAGACCTATCAACTCTTCTTTTAGTTGTAAATGACGTTCAACGTGTTCATTCTCGCCATCATAATTGAAAAGTTTAAAGTACTTTTCTTCAGTACTAAAATGCAAGAGGGTATAGTCTCGTAAGTTTTCAATAAGCACTGATAGCTGTTCCTTAGACTCATTTTTGTAGAAAGCTTCATATGCTTGATCCATCAATTCCAAGAATTGTTTGTGTTGGTTATCAATAACAGATATTCCTAAGCTATATTCTTGTTTCCAGATTATGTGTCTCATGTTATTTTTTTTAATATTTATTTATGATTCGTGCGATTTTATAAATTCTGCGTATTTATGGTCTTCAACTGCAATGTGCGTCAGCCACCAGTTTCCAATATATTGTTCTATTTCAAGTGCGAGAGCCTCACGAGACGCACCTCCGTTTAAGCGCCCTTTGAAGGCTTTGTAATGTTCAATAAAATCTTTATGGTATTTAATATGATTTTCTCTTTCAGGATATCTATGTTCTTCCATATATAATTCTTCGTATGCGAGGTGGTCATCAATATATGTGTCGAGAAATTTAACTGCATTGGCCACAGTCGCATCATCTTTTTCTGATATAAGATAAGAAAGAAGGGTATTTACTTCACCAAGCAGTCTTTGGTGCTGGGCGTCTATTATTGGATCGCCTACAGATATAGATGGTGTCCATTCAAAAAGATATTTCATGGGTTTATTATTAAGCTAATAAATAATGTTAATACGCACATATTATAGCATCTTAAGGCTGGCATTCAAATCTGGCGTTTTGTGGTATAATACAAAAAAGCTTTTATCTGTGGTGGAGTCGTTATCCTCATAAAAGTAAAAAAATTATAAACAAATTATTAATTTAAATTAGTTACACATAATTGTATGAAAAAAATAAAATCAATTTTGGGTTTAGTGTTGTTAGCAGCTTTTGTGCTAGTGCCGGCTTCAGCAGTATTGGCCGACAATAACGATGGTGAAGATAACGGATCATCTTCTGTATCAAGAGATTCAAGAGACAGCAATGAGGATTCCAACAAATCTGACGAACTTTCTTCAAGTACAAAAGACGATAGCGAAGACAAACTAAATGAAGAAACTTCATCTACAGAAAGCGAAGATCAGGAGATAAACAAAAACGACGATGAAGATTCACGTCTTTCAGAAGATCATGGCAATCGTGTTTCTGAATTTGCAAAGAAATTACTTGAATTAGGAAAGAAAGATAGAAAAATAAAAAATGAAGTTGAGGATATTGCAAAGGAAAGCCTCGATTCTAGTACTTCAACAGTAGAGGCCATAAAGAAAGAAAACGAAAGAAGTGCATGGAAAACATTCTTAATTGGATCAGATTATAAAAATTTGGGAAAAATAAGAAGCGAATTAGCAAAAACAGACAATCTAGTTGAAAAATTGAACGTACTAGCATCTTCAACAGCAGATGCATCTATCAAAGTACAATTGGATGAGCAGATAAAGTCTCTTCAAGATGCACAAGCAAAAGTAAAAGCTTTTGTAGTCGCAAATGAAAGCAAATTTAGCTTGTTTGGTTGGTTTGCAAAAATATTTGTTAAATAAATAAAAAAAATTATATTAAAAACAAAAAACATCCCGTATGGGATGTTTTTTTGTGACTTTTTGCATTCCCCAAGGCCCGGCCTTGGGGAATAAGAGTGGGGGCAAAAATTGTGCGGCCCCAAAATTTTTGCCCCCAAACCATATTTTAATAAAAATATTAATTATTGTGTGTTATGATATCTGTAGTCTAAAGTTGCACAATTAAAACACAAAAAATATCAATGAAGCTCTCTAGAAAATATTTTTTGTGCAGCTTGTTCATTTTTCTATTTGTATTTAATTTTTGTAATACAGCATTTGCTGCACAAACTGATATCTATGGAGGTGTTATTTCACTGGATACTACATGGACAAAGGAGGGAAGTCCATATGTTATTTATGCTCCTGCATTAATTCAAATTGGCGAATCCACCACCATTGATGATATTACTGGTGAAGTTTTTTTTGAACCTATTTATGCGCCACAAGAGCCAGATTTTTCTGTGAGTGCCGGCACAACTTTGACTATAGAAGCCGGCACCGTTGTTAAATTTGATTATGGGCAAGCATTTACTATTTCTGGAAATTTAATTGTAAACGGGACGTCAGAAGAAAAAGTATGTTTTACTTCTTTGTATGATGATTCTATTGGTGGCGACACGGATTTGGATGAAGGTTTGATGATCCCCTATAATAACGATTGGACAGGAATAGAAATCAATAGTGGTGGAAGTGTAAAAATAAATAATTCTGTCATCACATATGCGGAAGCAGGCATATACGGTGAGTTGGCTACAATATTGATGGATTATGTTGATATTAATGATTCTCAAGATGGCATCGGTGTTGAGGAAAGCTTTGTGGATATCAAAAATTCAAACATCTATAATATCTATGATGATGCGTTTGTCATAGATTCAAATAGTGTTGTTTCGTTAATTTCATCAAACATTAGGGATATTGGAGATGAGGTGGCAAATATAATGTTTGGTAGTACATTAAATATTGAAAATTCAAATATTGAAAATATTTCAGGAGATGTTCTGTTTGTATATTCATCAAGCACAGCATCAATAAAATCTTCCACCATAAATAATATTAGTGGAGACGGACTAAATATTAGTAAAAATAGCTATTTGGAAGTAGAAAACTCGTTACTCACAAATATATCTAGATGGATCCTTGATGCGTATGGCACTAGTACAATAAACATAAAAAATTCAAGAATAGAAAATTCTAACGGCGGAATGGAAGTGTTTAACGTTAGTACATTAAATATTGCAGACACACAAATTACAAATGTAAAATATAACCCATTTTTTGAGGTTTTTAACCAAAGTCATCTAAATTTTATAAATTCTTCAATACAAAATATTACCGGCACAGCTTTTTCAGTTTTTCAATCTGATAGGAATAATTATGGAACAACAACATTAAACATTTCTAGTTCCACAATATCGAATGGGAATAAAATTGCTCTAGAAATTTTTGGAAAAAAAGTTGAGACAGTCATTGTAAAAAGTAAAATTCAGAATTTTTTACAAGATGGATTACAGGTTTTTTCATATCCAACTATTAAGATTGAAGATAGTGAAATATCTAGAAATGACAATGGAATAATGAGTTGGGGAGCAAATGTTGAAATAAAGAACAGCACAATTTCAGGAAATAAATTATACGGAATTTCAAATAGTTCGGTTGATACTGGAGACCCTGTAATTATAGCCGTTAATAATTGGTGGGGAAATGCTAGTGGACCATTCAATATTGATACAAACGCTTCAAGTACAGCAAACCAGGTCTCAGAAAATGTCTCATATACGCCATGGCTGATATCCGTTCCAGGAACAAAACCAAAGTGTTGTTCAAACGTATTATTTATTCCAGGACTTGAAGCAAGTCGTTTGTATAAAACTGATGCTGATGGAAATGAAAAAAGAATCTGGGAGCCAGGTGTATTTCATGATAATTCTGAGTTGTTTTTAGATCAGGATGGAAAATCAAATCGTACTGATATTTATACGAGGGACGTCATTGATAATGCGTATCTTCCGATAAAAGGAAATATTTATTCTTCGTTTATTTCATCAATGAACAGCTTGAAGATAGACGGAAAGATTAATGATTGGAACTCCATTCCATACGATTGGCGGTTATCACTCGACGATTTGCTAAGTAGCGGCAAGGAATATGCGGATGGAAAAATATATTATGCAGGAGAACTCGGTTCAACTTCAGATCCATATATAATAAGCGAATTGTGTCGCCTCGCATCAAGCTCGGCGACTGGGAAAGTCACTATTATCGCACATTCAAACGGGGGCTTGATTACAAAAGAGCTTGCGAATAAACTGGGTGACGAAGCAGCAACACTTATTGATCAGATAATATTCGTAGCCGTGCCGCAGGCGGGTACACCTGCGGCCCTTGGCGCACTTTTGCATGGCTTTCAAACTGGACTCCCAAAAGATTGGTTACCTATATTTATTTCTCCAGCTGAGTCGCGTGACCTTGGTAAAAATATGTCATCTGCATATAATCTTCTTCCTTTTTCGCAGTATTTTAATTATGTCAGCAGTCCAATAATAACTTTTGATAATTCAGCCCTCCTAACTTCGTGGAGGGCCAAATACGGAAGCGAAATAAATTCCGGTGAAAGCTTGTACAATTTTCTTTCTGATCAATCGCGAGAAGTTATGCCAACAAAAAGTGATTTGGTTTCTTTACCGACATTAAATAAATATCTTTTAGATTCCTCGCAAGAACTTCATGATACAAAAATAGACAGCTGGACTGTCCCGGAAGGAATTTCTCTTACGGAAATAGCTGGTTGGGGAGAGGATACTTTGTCTGGTATAAAATATTATCAAGGTATTAAAACTGAATGTACTAATCCAAATATATTTTCTACCTGTTCAATAAGTTCAAAAACACCAGTTTTGGAATATAGCCCGATAATAACTTACGAAGGGGATGGAACTGTTGTGGTACCAAGCGCTTTGTGGACGGCCTCGTCGACGAGTGTGAGTAAGTATTGGGTGGATTTATATGATTATAATAACGATCATCAAATTTCGGCTCCCTTAGGAAGACAACACGCTGACATTTTTGAGGTTCCAGAACTCCGCTCAGTTATTGAAAACATAATTACACAAAATGTTATTACATTACCAAGTTACGTTTCTTCCTCAACATTTATCGGAGACAATTTAGGTAAACGACTTGGTTTTACTTTACATTCTCCACTAACTTTGGATTTGTATGATGAAAATGGTAACCATACTGGCATTTCCACCACAACGAATGAATTAGAAGAAAATATTCCTGGAAGCAGATATATAACATTTGGCGAAGTAAAATACATAAGTGTTCCTGCATCTTCAACTATCAATGTATCAATGCAAGGTTATTCATCAGGTTGTTTTACTTTGAACGTCGAGGAATCACAAGGTGGCATTATTGTAGCTTCAACTACTTTTGCTGGAGTGCCTTCATCCACAAGCACAATAGCCACCATAAATGTTCCAAATGGAAATATTTCAAGCACGACACCTTTAATTGTTGATATAAACGGTGATGGACAACTAGATATTACACTTTTACCTAAATTTGATGAGATTGTTGTACCAAATTTTTCAAGCAAACAAACTTCTTCAAGTCGTCGCCGTAGCGTTAACTTTGTTGCAACCTCGAGTGAACTTTTTACAGATAACTATGGCATGGCAAGTACAACTATTGTTTCTATCTTAGTGCCCGCCAGGCCCGAAGTATTCAATGAGGGAGGGAACGAAGTGAAGCAGTCCAGTCCAGAATCTATTGTTGTGGCAGTAACAACAAGTACCTCCGTCTTTGTGAGGAACATAGTGACGTGGCAACCCAGGTCTGAATTAAGTGTATTAAAGAAAAGTGCGCCATCATTTTTTGTAAAACCAATCAATAACAATGTGTCTTTAGTAGCAAGCGTTGGCAATATTCCAATATTAAATAATATAGGTCATCAAGTATTTATCTTTATAAAAAACATAATAAATATAATTTCTTTGTGGTATAATTACTAAAATTATGAAAAAAACAAAAAACATAGTTCTTTTAGTCTCAGGATTGCTTGGTGTAATTTTGATTCTCTCGGATTTTATTACTACCTCAAAAGTTTGTTCATTTTTTCGTTCTTCGAGCGGCGTAGATTTTGATTGTATGAACAAGGTATTTAATACAGCAATGATTTTTTATATTTTTCCATTTGTATTTTTATTTTCCCTCATCACATATTTCCTCAAAGAAGAGATTTTCCACGCATGGTCAAAATTTACATATGTTTGGGTCCCAATCTCAATGTTTCTTGTATTTATCATTCCAAGGGGTGGTGGCAATGGAGCATTCCCAAGTTTGATAGATAATCAATTGATGGCTATTTTAATGTCTGGTTTGTTTGTTATAATCTCAATAATTATGATTATTTGGTTAAGTGTTAAATATTATTGGTTTAAAAAATATAAATAATAGAACCTCAACTGACGAAGCGTTAGATTTAAAAATGGCTTTAGAGAAATTGGGCGTCGTTGTTTACAAAGAATTAAATGATGGTTACAAACATATAGATCTGGCGATACCAAAAGCAAAATTGAACGTAGAAGTAGACGGTATTCAACACCTTACAGATCCCAAACAAATTGTGGCCGATTTGGGTAGAGGGTATTATTCACATAAAAAGGGCTTTGCTACGATGCATATTCCAAATGAGATGATACATAATCATTTAAAAGAAATTTCCGAAGCTTTGGCGGAAGCATCAAGGATAAGAGAACAAAAAATACAGATACATGTTAATAACCAACAACTATCTATTAATTTTAATTAAACAAACATGACACAAGCATACAATTGGTACTCAACATTAATCAAACCATCATTCGCACCACCATCATGGGTTTTTGGGCCGGTGTGGACTGTACTTTATATTCTGATAGCCATTTCTTATGGATACGTTGGCTACCTATTTTTTACAAAGAAAATACCTTTTATTGTCGTTATTCCATTCATTCTAAACCTGATTTTTAACTTTTCATTTACATACTTCCAGTTTGGTCTGCAAAACAACCTTTTAGCCGCAATCGACATCCTGTTAGTGCTGGGAACTCTGATTTGGGCTCTGGTTGCTATATTTCCTTATGCCTCGTGGATTGCTTACATAAATATTCCTTATGTGCTCTGGGGCTCTTTTGCCACAGTTTTGCAACTTACTATTACTTGGCTAAATAAATAACTTTATGCGTGTTTGGGACATAAATCCTAAATGTTTGTGCAGAAAGCATTTGCTCGCTGAACATAGAGAGCTTCATGGTCTTTGGAATATTCTAACGAAGCATAAAGGTAAGGGAGGATATTCTCGACATCCGGAAACTTTGCGATGGGTTGGAAAAACTCGTGCGCTTTCCAATAGACACGAAGCTCTTATAAAAGAATTTTCGAAGAGGGGATATAAACACCACACACCACTAGATAAAAAACTTGCTAAAGGAAAAGCGATACAGAATGTTTTTATCAATACTCTCGCGGAACAAAAAATACTACTCAAAAACAAACCATGTGAATGCTTTACCAAAGGTAATCTAACTAAGCTCAAATAATTAGCTTTATTACTCTCACACTTTTATCTTGCGAAAATAATACAACGACCGTTGTTCTATTTTCGTAAAAGACTAGTACATTGATTAATACATTGATTACTACATGTTGGGAATATAATGC
>JAVHRR010000040.1:0-1527 GCA_036171775.1 Minisyncoccota bacterium | reverse complement strand
AGGAGGCGGGTAGTGTATGGCTGGATGTTGACGAGGCTTTGCAAGCGGCGATACCGACGCCGGTGAGGATGATGTTGGAGAAAGTTGCAAGTATGTAGGCAACTAGCTGTCGGGCTAACGTTCTGACGGTATTGATTCTGAAATTTACGCAGAATCAGGTTTCATTGCTGGCAAATCTAAGGACGTTTGCATCCGACAATAATTGTTCGGCCAAGCAATATATCCATACTGTTCATCTTCAGAACAAAGTGTTCATTGTGTTTATCCACAGCTTTATATTTTCTTTTCTCTTTGCGCATAGTTAGTTTCGCAAACAATTTGATGGGTAGCCAGAGAAGCAAGAGCCACGCAATGGATGTGCTTTGTCGTTTGTCTATGGCGACTTCGATGCTCTTAAAGCCAGCATCCAGAAGGGAGTGTGACAAGTAAAAATATGAAACCGGATTGATATGTCCGCCGGCAGTATGTAATTCGCTCTCGCTAACATGTAGCGGCCCGAACAAATTGTAGAAACCGTAAACGAGAAATCTGATGCGTGATTTGAGATTGAGAATATTCGGTGTTGTGATTATCAATGTGCCATTGGGCTTAAGGATGCGGTGCATCTCGCGCAGGGTGCGGCGGTAATGTTCTAAATGTTCAATGACCTCTGTACAGGTTACAAGTTCGAATGAGCCGTCCGCAAAGGGCAGATTTTCAGTACTCAAGTCTGCAATCTTCACGCTGACATCGGGCAACTTCATCAGCTTGTCAGTGTAGTCGCAGGCCGTTGATTGAATATTAAACTTAGAACGCATCAGCGAAATCAACTCACCATGTCCCGAGCCAATGTCCAAATGACTGCAGGGGAATTGCGAATGCAGCCGTGAAGCCATGTCGATTGCTGCTGCGTGGATTGAGAGTGTACTGAGGCTCATAATTTATCTAATACTTTGAGTTTGATTTCGGCTCGAATTTTAGCGTAAATCAAACTCAAAGTGTGTGGATAGAGGGTAATCGGAAAAACTATCCGAGATGCCAATCCCCACAACAAAGCCTAGAGCTCAGCAACTGTTCGCAACGAACGTGCGGCGAATTAGGCTTGAGAAACAGCTCACTCAGGAGAAAGTTGCAGAGGCGGCGGGGTTGCACACGAATTACATCATCTCGGTCGAACGGGGTGAAAGAAACATTTCAATCGGTAATATCAAAAACATCGCCATTGCCTTGGACGTCAGCATGTGTGACTTGCTTACCGAACTGGTGACACACGAAAAAAATAAACCTGCTTAGGGCAAGTATTCCGTGATGAGTACGCGATGCTCAACCTATCTACGTTTGCTAGCTGTTTGACTACTCTCAGAGGTTTCAATTGTCAGGAACGTTAGTCCTTCGACTAGCTCAGGCTGAACGGTTGGCTAGAAACTCACTCGCCCCACTTCTTCATCAAAGTCTGCTCCACGCCGAGATGATCCAATATCCTTGCTACCACAAAATCCACGATGTCTTGCACGCTTTGCGGATGGTGATAAAAGCCTGGGTTGGGCG
>JAVHRR010000039.1:1709-8045 GCA_036171775.1 Minisyncoccota bacterium | reverse complement strand
CTGCCTATCTATAATACCTATAAAAGACCCAATCCACTTCTCGTGGAAAATTGGTGGTACTACGATAGAATGAAGATCTAAATTTTAATTATCCTCGGTGAGTCTTTCGACTCTGAGAATCACTGAAATCTTAATCTTATTTTTCAAGTTTCAATCTTTCCGTGAAAAAAACCGCTTTTGGCGGTAAGTGGAGACAACATTATTAAAAATGCCGACTATACTTTCCGTTTAAATTGGCTTTTTGTTCTGCATATCTGTAAGGACGAGTATATATGAAAGCTAAATAAAGTCAAGGAATTTTAAGGCTAAAATCAAATAGTTCTCGACAGGTTATCCCCATGTTTATTTTAGCCATATTTTTCAATACTGTTTGGTGTTTTTAAAATAAAAAAACTAGGTATTAACTAGTTTTTTTATAACACTTAATATCAATTATATATTTTATTCCAAAATGCTATCCAAATTTACATCGTAAAGCATCTTTTCTTGGATTGAAGTGTAGCTAATTATTTCCTCGGGTTTCAACCAGATCTTAATCTCTCTTTCGGCTTCAGCAGGCTTGTCTGAACAGTGAATGATATTTCTTACAGCTCTGCCGTCAGCATCAGCTAAAATATATGAATCTAAAGTAAGGTCCCCTCTTATTGTTCCTACATCTGAGGTCAATGGTTCTGTTCCTCCTACAAGTTTTTTAACAATACCGACAGATTGGTTTCCTTCGACGGCCATAATAACAACAGGTCCTGCTGTCATAAACTTTACGAGTTTTGCTACTATATCTTTTCCATATTCAAGTGCTTTTTTTGTAACTTCAGCACCACGAGCGGTTCTGTCGTTTACAATCTTTGTTCCTTTCTCCAAAAACCACGCGTCATCTTTATTGTAATGTGCCCAACATTGTTCCTCTGTTGGAACAGCCATTTTCATAGATACAATTTTTAAACCAGTTCTCTCTATTCTTTGTACAATTTCGCCAATAAAATTTCTTTGTACTCCATCGGGTTTTATTATCACAAACGTTTTTTCTGTTTTCATGAATTTAATTGTTAATTTTTTCTAATAATTATTAAACATATTATACGAATATTATGCGAATTTTACGAATGAATTACGAATATATGCAAATTTAATTTCTTATTCGTAGCCATTCGTATCATTCGTTCATTCGTATATTTGTATATTTACTTTAAATTTTTGGTAATACTGGCTCTGGCTTCTTGTACTTTTCTAAGATTAGACTTTCGACTTCTTCTCTATCTTTACCGTACTTAAGATAAGACAATTGTTTAATTTTATCAAGTGAATCTGCTTTGCCTCGTGGTGGCAGATTTGTCTCCATACTAAAAGGTTTTACTGGTTTTCCGTTTGCTAGCATTTTTATGTAAGAGTTGTGCATTTCTAGGTTCATTAAGTCTTTGGCAGAAAATACTGGGGTAAACTGTTTCTCTAAATATTCTGCATCTTCTGAGCTGACACGAAATGCAGCGATAGAACCGACGTTTCCGAAAACAGAATTCTTTATCTTTTCATCAAGTTGATTTATATATTGGTGGCATACATTAAGGCTGAGCTTGTATTTTCTTGCTTCTGAAAGAATCGTGGAAATAGAGTCTGTGGTAACGTTTTGAAATTCGTCAATGTAAAGATATAGTGGTGGCAACTCTTTTCCACCATAAGAATCAACTCTAGAAAGTGCGGCCATCAAAAGTTTACCCACAACTATAAGACCGATAAGATTTGAGTTAATGTCCCCAAGTTTTCCTTTTGCAAGATTTACAAGAAGAATTTTCTTATTATCCATAATATCTCTAAAATCAAAGGCAGATGTTTCTTGGGCTACGATTGGACGCATTATTTCGTTTGAAAGAAAGACGTCGAATTTTGAAGTAATATATGGAATGACGTTTGCCAAAGATGCTTCCCCACCAGCTTTTGTGGCAATATCTTTCCAGAAACTAGATACGAGTGGATTCTTACATTTAGAAAGTTTTAAATCCCTATAAGCTTTATCTGAAAATACTCTTGAAACATCGACGAGTGTGCATCCGGACTCTGGATCTTCCAAAACAAGTCCAACAGCATTTCTAAAATACATTTCAAACATAGGACCACCGGCAGATTTCATGTCAAAAAGTTTATTGAAGATTGACATCATTTCGTTTATCACGAAGGTTTTTTGTTCGGGGAAATTTACATCATATTCAAGCATGTTGAGACCCATTGGCCTTGCTGTATAACTAGGATCAAAATAAATAATGTCGTCATATCTTTCTGGTGGAACATATGAAAGAACTTCTTGAATATCTGAACCGTGTGGATCTATAAAGCACACGCCCTCACCACTTAATATATCTTGGCGAATCATTGTTTTCAAAATGGTGGTTTTACCAGTACCTGTTTGTCCGATAACATAAAAATGTCTCAATCTGTCTTCAGGGGTCATTCTTACTTCAGTATCAATATTTCTGTAATGATTTGTGCCCAATAGAATACCATTTGTCGGTAAATCCATCGGTGCTGGAGCACTTTTTGCCTCTGTTTTTTTGAGCTGGGAGGAACTGCTAAAATCAACTTCCGGTAAGTGTATTATGGTAGTAAGCTCTTGCAGGTTTAAAGTTAGACTTCTTTTTTCGCTATAAATTCTAAAAGAAAAATCTCTTGCCATTTTCAGCAAATCACTTCCTTCTATTCTGTTAAATTTAAACTTGTTTCCTTTGGTGCTTTCGAATTGATTGAAAGATGATTCTATATCAGAAAGGATTGCCCCGGCACGTTCATCTGTTGCTGCGGATGTGATTATTCTTATATTTGTACTAGCGATTGGAGAGCTTATTTTTAATTTTATATTTTCTATTGTATTTTGATGAGTATCGTTAACTTTCTTTTCATCATCTTTTTTCTTTTTGCTATCAGAACGAACGATTTCTTTTCCTATTCGTTTAAATATATTAAAAAAAGTTGTGTCAGATTTTTCAAAGGCCTCTTTTAGCTTGGAACCCTTTTCCATTTCCTTTAGAACCCTTTTATATAAACTAATCTTGGAAGAATCGGGTTTAATAATCACTTGTATGGCTGCGCCTTCGTTGTCTTTGTTTATCTTAGAAAAACTGTTTAAAAGAACGTTTAAAGGGTCGTAGTCATAATTGTCATAGGTTTTTATTGGGAAAATAGCATTTGTAGATAGCTCCGCATAAGATCCAACGTAATTGCCTTTATCATTAAAGACATTAAAATCGTCCTTTTTCTCTACAAGCCTAACATCTGGGAAAATAGATTGAATTTGTTTTTCAAAAAGAGATTTTTTTGTATCTGGAATTGAAATGTAAAAAACAATTTCGTTGCTATGGTTTGCATTTGATAGTTCAAGTACAAAATAGCCTGCCCCTTTTTCATCTTTATCTTCTACAGAAAGCATACCAGAATAAAACTGTTCCATTTTTGAAATGAGTTCCTTTAAACTTTTGTTTTTTTGGCTTTCTTCTTCTGCGCTTGGTAAAGAAACCTCAAACAAAGTCATTTTTAATGCCTTAAGAATTGGGTCCTTTTCACTGTCTTTTGCCACTCGAAAACCAGCTCTTATGTATTGAACCAAGAATCGGTGAAAGTCATCCTCAAGGTGAGGGTTTTTCATTTTCTGAATTACAGACAAGGCATTGAGAACGCCTTTTTCTTGTAAAATATTTACAAGCTCCCCCATCTGCGCATCGTGAACTTCTGGAGACAGGTCTAAAACAATATTTTCGACTTCGTGCTTTTTTAAAGCATAGCTTTCATCAAGTACTTCCGCTGGATTTTTATTGCCGTGTTCAATAAGCTCCTCTTTTATAATTTCCTCTTGTGGAACTACCTCCCCCGTGAATTCGTGAGTTTTTTCATGACTTGCTACTTTAGCGCGTAGATAATTTAATTCCTCTTCTGGATTTTTAAATTTTAATTCTATTTTTTCACCTCCAAATTGTTCTGCCATATATAAAGCAAATTATATCATATTAAATTAACATTTTGCACATATCGAAACGGGCCCGGCATTTCTGCCGGGCCCGTGAAAAACAATCCCATAACTTATTTTTTAGTAACACTTAGAGCCCAACCGACTCTTTTTATTTCTGATTCACATCCGCAAATACTATGTGTTTTGAGCGAATGCCGATCCCATTCATTATCTTTAAGTCTCTCAAAGATAATTTCGATTTTGTCATAGCCCATCTTTCTTACATCCGATTCTTTGATCTTATCAGATATAAGTAAAGAAGCTTCAAAGTCAACAAATTCGTACTTTTCGAAAAGGACCATGCCGTTCTTAAAGGATTTGTCTATATTCGCCAGGATAGGCGATTTAACTATCACGATGTGATATATTTTACCGTCAGTAGGTTTGAAATTTCCTGATGACAGCAAATAATTCACCGTTAATGGACTTCCTTTCCATAATTTAGCCCACTCTTTGGCGCTTCTTCCATCAGAAATGACATCAAAGGAAATAATACCTTTTTGTTTCTGCCACTTCACCGCCTCGTTTTGTTTAACGAGCTTCGTTATACTTTTTTTCATTTAGCATCCTCCCAAAAAATATTCTAAGACCATCTACTTTTTAAAATATCATAATGGACAATTAGTGTCTAGAGGCTGATATTATATTTGAGTTAATATCTCCGCACCTTTATTAGTTATCAAAACAGTATGTTCAAAATGTGCGCTCCTAGAACCATCTTTTGTTTTGAATGTATATCCGTCTTTTGCAATAAAAATTTCTTTTTTACCTGCATTAAGCATTGGTTCTATTGCAATAGTCATTCCTGCCTTTAATTTATCCCCCCTTCCTCTCTCGCCATAATTTGGAATAAATGGATCTTCGTGAACACTATACCCAACACCATGACCACAAAGATCTTCCACAATAGAAAAACCATTTGCTTTTGCTACTCTTTCCACAGCATATCCAATATCTCCAGTGTGCTTATTTCCTCCTGCAGCTTTTATCCCGGCATACAAAGCTTCTTTTGTAACTTCGATAAGTTTTTTGGATGCTGAATCAATCTTACCAACTGGTACTGTGATAGCAGAATCGGTAACGAGTCCGCCATGAGTAAGGCACATATCTAAGGAAACAATATCACCTTCTTTTAGTATTTTAGGATCTTCATTTGGAATACCATGAACTATCTCATCATTTATAGAAACGCAGATAGAAGCTGGATATGCTCTTTTAGCACCTTTGGGTTTATAGTTTAATGTAGAAGGAACATCACCTCTTTCCTCGGCAAGTTCATTTACTAGATCGTTTAGATCTGAGGTCGATACTCCTGGTTTTACCGCTTTAGAAACTTCCTGCAATATAAAAGCGAGGCGCTTTCCCCCCTCTCTTAATACCTCTATCTCGTCTGGTGATTTTATTGTTATCATATTTGCTTCTTAAATATACTCTTTAGACCACAAAAATCAAACCCCCGCTATTAGACGGGGGTTTGATTTATTAATTAACAAAAACTTTACTCATTATTTCAGCGTGGACTTGTTCAATTGTCTGTTCTCCATTTATATCAATCAAATCGCAATTTCCGTTATTTTTAAAAAAATTAATTGATGGCATTACATCTTTATCAAACCATTCCATTCTTTTTTCAATATCGAACTTACTGTCGTCTGTTCTTCCGCGTGCTTCAAGTCTTTTTGTTGCCCATTCTCTACTTACATTCATGTATATAACTTTATACTTTGGAATTTTATAAAAATTCAATGTTGTATCTAGAATTTCCGTTTCAAGTAATCTTCTTGGTGCACCGTCAAAGACTAGATTTTCCTTTCCTGTAAAATAATTCATCAAATAGTTAGTAGACAAACTAATGACAATTGATTCCGGCATAAGGCCACCACCGTCAATTATCTCTTTTGTTTTTCTTGCTGTATACGTAGATTTCTTGGCAAATTCTCTTAGTAAAGCGCCCGTTTCAATATGAAGCACTTGTAAACCGTCTCTTTCTTTAAGTTTTTTAATAAGAAGATCGACCTGTGTGCCTTTTCCACACCCAGATCTACCAACAAAAATATATGCCTTAGGCACTTCATTTCCTGTTAGTTTTTTGTTTTTGTTAAATATGTTGAACATTTATCCGAGAAAATTTTTACTGATGAAAGTGTTATTGTCCTAAATACTCTGATTTCTAAATATTAACCTTAATCTGTATAAACAAACTAAGATTTAGTTAGAGCACTTTCAATAACGTCAGCAAAAACTTTAACGGATGAATTATATCATAATCATGAGCTAGGTTGTAGTTTCTTAGCTTTTTAAAATAATAAAAGACGGGGCCGTACGGCCCCGGGTTTTATGTTTTA
>JAVHRR010000039.1:0-1699 GCA_036171775.1 Minisyncoccota bacterium | reverse complement strand
CTCTTTTCTGTTTAATTTTTTCTTACTAAGTTACAAGCTTGTTTAGTACTCTCTCATTGTTATCTGAGCCTGTATTTTCTTGATCAAATCTATAACAACTGAAACTACGATAAGTAAGGCGGTACCTCCAACAGCTATAGAGGATATTCCAGATAAGGACTGTACAACTAAAGGCAAAACAGCTATAACGCCCAAGAATAAGGCTCCTACTAGAGTTATTCTTGTCAAAACTTTGGCTAAATATTCAGAAGTTGAGGCTCCTGGTCTTACTCCAGGAATAAAAGCTCCGCCTTGTTGAAGATTTTTTGAAATCTGGTCTGGGTCGAATGTAACTGCTGTATAAAAATATGTAAATAAGAATACTAAAAGAAAATATAATATTCCGTGAGTCCAAGGATTTACTAGAAAGTCGTTAAGCGCTAGGGCAATATTTTTGATCACATCGCTTGTAGCAATTTGTGATAAATATTTAAATATCATTTGAGGGAAAAGTAAAATAGACATAGCAAAGATAATTGGAATAACTCCAGCCTGGTTCAATCTTAATGGTAAATATGTTGAAACTCCTCCAGAAACTTTTGAACCTGTTATTCTTTTTGCGTAAGTCACAGGAACTGGTCTTTCTGCTTCAGAAATAAATACTACTCCGTAAATAACTGCGAGAAATACTACTGCGAGAAGAGCATACGAAGGTATTTGAGCAATGCTAAATGACAAACTCATTTGAGTAATTGTTGTAGGCAAACGAGAAACTATACCTGCGAAGATAAGTAGTGAGGTTCCATTACCTATTCCAAATTCAGTCATAAGCTCACCTATCCACATAAGTAACATTGAACCCGCTACGATAATTAAAAGATTTAATGAAAAATCAAAAGTAGTGATGTGGGTTATAACAGCAGAGCTTTCTAATAGTTTAAGAAAGCTGAAACCTTGAATTAGGGCAATTGGAACAGTAAGGGTTCTTGATATTTGCATGAATCTTTTTCTACCGATTTCACCTTCTTCTTGATACATAGATTTTACCTTTGAAGACATCATAGTAAGAAGCTGCATAATAATAGAAGACGTGATGTAAGGACCAACTCCTAGCATTACTATAGAAAGTTTGCTCATTCCTCCTCCAGAAAATACATTCAAAAAACTAAGGAAATCATTTCCCGAGAAGAAAGTCAAAAGTTTAGCTGGGTTTATACCAGGGATTGGAATAGCGGCTAATAGTCTTGAGATAAACAAGGCGCCAAGAACAAAGAGGATTCTTCCTCTAAGACCTTTGTCCTGAAAAATCATTTTTAATTTACTGAAAAAATCCATAATTTTATTTTACTGAACCTCCAGCTTTTTCTATTTTTGTTTTTGCTTCTGCAGATACTTTGCAACCAGAAATGTTAAATTTCTTTGAAAGGTCTCCTAGAGCTAGGATCTTTACCTTTGGGTTCTTACCTAATCTTGTTTCTAGAATTTCTTTTTTTACAAGTATGGCTGGGGTTATTGAACTACCTGTTGCAAACATAGATTCAAGTTGACCTACATTAACTACAATAAATTTACCTTGGAAGCCCTTAAAAGCATATCCTCTTAATTTTGGAATTTTCTTTATAATATCTCTCCATTCAGGTCTTACTTTGTGTCCTGCACGGGCTGTTTGACCCTTTCCTCCTCTTCCAGATGTTTTGCCTCTCTTTCCTCCTCTTCCAAC
>JAVHRR010000038.1:0-8228 GCA_036171775.1 Minisyncoccota bacterium | reverse complement strand
TGAAGCTATAGTCCAATGCACTTAGTAATGAGTGATAACATGCGTGAGACAGGTTGGTCTCCTATCTACTGCAGGCGTAGAATTTTGAGGGGATTTGACTTTAGTACGAGAGGACCGAGTTGAACGTACCTCTGGTCTATCTGCTGTTCCTGCCAAGGGCAACGCAGAGTAGCTAAGTACGGAACGGATAAACTCTGAAAGCATCTAAGAGTGAAGCCGTCCCCAAGATTAGAATTCAATTGAGAACCCTGGGAGATGACCAGGTGATAGGTTGCAGCTGTAAGTCCAGTAATGGATTCAGGCGAGCAATACTAATTATTCGATTCTTATTAGGAAATTTAAAAATACACAAATCGCTTTGTTTTAACCTGTTATGTGAAATTAATTCAAAAAATATTTTGAATGATTTTCACGTTGTTTGTTGAATTTTTTGTTCTGGTGCTTTGTCGCTGGTGTTCCGCCTTACAGGCGCTGTACACCTTTCACATCACGAGAACCAGATGTTCAAGGTCTTGCGATTTGGGGCCCAACCCAAATCTCACCTGATTCATTCCGAATCAGAAGTTCATTCAAAAAGGAATATTTTTAATCGAAGTTTTAGTTCTGGTGCTTTGTCGCTGGTGTTACACCTGATCTCATTCCGAACTCAGAAGTTAAGCCCAGTTGAGGCGATGATACTCTCTCTGAAGGGGAAAGTAGCTAGGCGCCGGAACTAAGTTTTTGATTAAAAATATTCCTTTTTGAATTTAAGCCCAGGAGAGGTTGAAATTTGGGTAGGGACCCAAATGAAAGACCTTGAGTATTTTTGTACCCAAAAAAGCGAAAGGTGTACTGCCCCTGTAAGGGGATGAATTACTCTTTCGAAGGGGAAAGTAGCTAGGCGCCGGAACAAAGAATTTTTAGCATAAATATGATATATTTATCTGAATGAAAATAAATTTTGGAACAAACGCCGATAAAATAGCAAAAGTTGATATGTCAAAAATATACGGCGGTTATTTTGCCGATCCAATCAATTTAGAAAAATTTATTGAATTAGGTATAAAACCAATCATAAAGTTTTTCCCTGAAAATATAAGTTATGTGGATTTTGGTGGTGGACAAGGACATCTAGCTAGTGCTGTTAAAAAATATCTTGAAAGTGATGGTTATAAAGTTAATGCGATCGTAGCAGATGCAAACGAGGACTACTTGTCGAAGGCTAAAGAAAAGGGTTTAGAAACAAAATTAGCTAATCTAGAGGACAATAATTTTTCAAATTTGGATTTAGTTACAATGAGGGCGGTTCTTCACTATAATAATCCTTCCACTCAAAAAATTATATTAAAAAATATATTTAACTCATTAAAAAAAGGTGGCTATTTAGTTAATCAAACCGCTTCTGGAAGTAAAGAAAATTGTGAATTACGTTCATCTTTGGTAAATATACCTGAGCTTGGTAGGGCAGGAACCGGGAATTATCATTGGATTTCTGAAGAGGAATATTCATCTCTAGTTAATGAAATTGGTTTTTCTAGTACAATTTTGTCTGGTTATGCAAAAGCCAATTCTTGGGGACCAGAGGATCAGTGGAATAGGGTCAACGGTGAAATGACCAAAATAGCTGAAGAGAAAAAAGACGATAAGGTTTTGTCTGAAATTGAGATAAGGAAAAACGTTTATTTAGAAAAAGCTTATAAAATGATTGAGGAATATTCAAATAAATATGGAAAAGAATACTTGGGCATAAAAGATGCGGGTGATAATAAAGTTAAGATTGAGTATACATATCCAGTGATTGTTTCCAGGAAATAACAATTCTTTAAAAAACTGCCCAAAAAGGCAGTTTTTTGCTATAATACATTTTAGTTGAATTTCACTTTATAACTTTCAACTTTATAACTTTATACTTATGAGCTGGGCACAACGAAGAAAAATCACATATTTAGTCTCAATATTTTTTGTTATAGCAATCATTTTGTCAATTTTTATATTTGTTTTTATAAACAAAGTCCCTACGTGTTTTGATAATAAACAAAATCAGAGCGAAGTGGGAATAGATTGTGGAGGGCCATGCAATATTTTGTGTAGAGCACAATACAGCAATCCAATTGTGGTTTGGGGTCCCAGAATGGTAAAAACATTAAGTAACGGAACCTACAACGCATTAACATATGTCCAAAACCCTAATGTTGGAGCAGGGGCTTACAACGCACCGTATGTACTGAAAGTATACGATAAAAGCGATGTGCTTCTCTATCAGAAAACTGGAAAGACATTTATTCCACCAAACAGCAATTTTGTTATTTTTGAGGACAATATAGTTCTTAACGATAAAGTTACAGTAAGAACCACACTTGAATTCATCGGAAACCCAGTATGGCAAAAAATGGATAGTATGGAATCTAGTATTACAGCTATTTCAAAAAATTTATTGAACGAAGATATAAAACCAAAATTATTGGTGACATTGAGAAATTCAACGTTAAATCAGATAAACAATATAGAATCAGTCGCTATACTTTATGACGAAAACAATAACGCTATAGCTTTTTCCAAAACAAAAACAGATTTTATAAGTGCAGACGGAACAGCGGATATTGTATTTACTTGGCCAGAAGTATTTTCTGCTAAAGTTGTTAGAATAGACATAGTTTCAAAGGTTCTACCAAATTAATATTATGTTGCCAGAGTCTAATTACCAAACCAATTCAGGAATAGTCTCTTTTTTTTCTAGTCTTAAAATAGATTGGATAATGTTTTTTTCTGCACTAGTCATCTCTTTTCTAGGATTGCTAACGATGTCTTCGTTTGTTAGCGAAGACCCATTTTTAGAGAAACAAATTATTTGGCTGGTAATATCTATAATGGTATTTTTCATATTAAGTTTTGTTGATTATAGATTTCTAAACAAAACAAATGTAGTGATTACTATTTTTTTGGGTTCGCTTGCCATGCTTTTTATTCTTTTTGTACTTGGACATACTGCGAAGGGGGCAGAAAGCTGGTTTAGGATTGGCGGAGTATCATTTCAGCCATCAGACCCAATTAAGTTGGTGTTAATAATTTTATTAGCAAAATATTTTTCCAGAAGACATGTTGAGATAGCAAATTTTAGACACATTTTAGTTTCAGGGTTCTATGCGCTTTCAATTTTTACTTTAGTCTTTTTTCAGCCAGACTTTGGATCTGCACTGATTATTTTTTTAATTTGGTTAGGGATGATTTTTGTTTCAGGAATTTCAAAAAAGCATTTATTTATAGTATTTCTTTTTGGTGCGGCCACCTTCTCGCTTTTGTGGATTTATGGTTTGAAAGATTATCAAAAAAACAGAGTTATAAATTTTATACACCCGCTCGCCGATATTAGAGGCACAGGTTACAACGCTTATCAGTCTACTATTGCCATAGGTTCTGGGCAGATTTTTGGAAAGGGAATTGGCTACGGGACACAATCAAAGTTAAAATTTTTACCTGAATATAGGTCAGACTTTATATTTTCTACTTTTGCCGAAGAATGGGGACTTGTTGGTGTGGGAATCCTTTTCTTATTTTTTGGTGTATTTATTTGGAGAATTGTTTTAAATGCCTATTATGGCGCTACAAATTTTGAGATATTGTTTGGATTGGGTTTGGCAATATTGTTTATGAGTCACTTTTTAGTAAATGTTGGAATGTCACTTGGGTTAATGCCAGTAACCGGTATTACATTTCCTTTTATGAGCTATGGTGGAACAAACCTTTTGTCTTCATTTACAGGTTTGGGAATTCTAATGGGGATGAGAAGATACAGAAGAGATGCCCACAAAGATACAATAAAGAATGAGTTTTTAGGACTGTAAAGCTAGGTTGTAGGAATTAGCTTCTTAGCTTTTTAGGGAAACACAAAGGACGAATTTTGTGAAGCAAAATTCGTCCTTTGTGTTTTTTTAATTATCTAATAAGCTACGTTCCTAAAAAGCTACAAGCTAACTATTGAGTTATATCGTAACACCTATCTGGTAATGAACCTTCAGTTAAGCAGTTTGCAGATAAACCAGGGAAGCCAAGTACAGAAGAATCACTGTCAGTTGTTAAAACTTTATTGTCTGCTGTAAGTATTACTGCCAAGTGAAAAGATCTACCGTCACTATTGTAGTAAAAAATACTTGGATCAATTGCTAAAATATATTTGCCATCTTTCAAAACCGATAAAACTGATGGATTTGATCCTGGTGGATAACCTCCATTTCCACCTCCTATACCTGCATCATTAAAATAGGCATTTAGAGCGTTTCTAACTTCACCAAGAGCTCTTATTTTTCCTGCATCACCACCTCTGCTTTTTGCATCTCCTAGAAATGCGACGCTTATTGCAATTAATAAACCTATGATACCAACAACAACGACAAGTTCTATTAGGGTGAAAGCTTTGTTTTTGTTTACAAATTTAGCTGACATGATAATTAGTTTTTATGAATTATATTAATAAATATTTACCCGAGAAAATTTTTGTTGATGAAAATGTGTTGATTCTATATAGATAGAAACTCTCCATTTTAATACATGTTCCAAAATAGATATATATGTTAATTTATTATTTTCAACACGTCAGCAAAAACTTTAACGGGTTAATTATATCACGTTTTTATAAAGTGCGAATGTTTTTTCTAACATAATTTTTTGTGTAAAATTCTTTGAAATCTTCTCCTTCAAAGCATCACCAAAAGCCTTTGATTTTAAAGGGTTTTTCATTAAATATTCTATTGAGTTTTTTATTTCCTCAGAATTTTTAGGAGAGACAAGTATTCCAGTAACACTGTTCTCAATTATTTCTGGGATTCCACCAACAGCACTTGCTATAATAGGAAGCGATGCATATCCTGCCTCAAGTAATACATATGGTAAGGCCTCAGTAATCGAAGATAAAGTAAAAATATCAAAAGCTTTCAAATAAGAAGACGCATTGTCGACTCTACTCATTAAAAAAACTTTGTTAGACAAACCAAGTTTAACAATCTGCTCTTCTAATTCTTTTCTTTTTTCTCCCTCACCAATAATTACAAAAATGTCATTATTTCTAAGTTTAGAAATACCTTCTATCGCATAAGACAAACCTTTGTTGGTATGCAGTTCAGAAACAGTACCAATCCAAGTTGGGTTTTTAGAAAGAGTCTGCACCGCTTTTTGATTTAGCTGTTGAATTTTAATAGAAAGTTCTTTCCTCGCAACTTCTTTGCTTTTAAGTGCGGTTTCTCTTAATCCATTTCTAATCACAGCTATTTTTTTACTAAACGGCCAACCGATTTGTTTTTTTGTTGTTTCTGACACAGCAATGGTCTTGTGACACAAAATAATTGTAAGGATGTGGAGGAATTTTATAAAGAATTTTGAAAAAATATTCCTTTCCTCATTAAATGCCCAACCATGTGCAGTAAAAATAATGTTTTTAACACCAGCTACTCTTCCAGCAAGCGCCCCTACCAAACCCATTTTTGAGCTATTTAAATGTACAATGTCTGGTTTTTCTTTTCTAAACAATTTAATAAGTTCAAATAATAAACCAAATTCTTTTTTTGTATTTATATCTCTTTGAGAATTCATTAGTAAAGTAGTTTTTACCCCAGCATCCTCAAGTTTTTTCTTAAGATCACCAGTACCTCCCAAAAGCACAGTGGTATCAAACTGGTCTCGCGGGGTATTTGTTGCTATATCAAAAACATACTTCTGAGCACCACCCCAGTCAGATTTGGTAATACAAATATAAAGCTTCCTTGCCCCGTGTGAATTTTCACTTTGATTTGAACTTATCATAATGTTTGTATTTATTAAATATATGTGACTTTTAAAATATTGGTTATTCTTAAAAAATTCTTTGCGGGGTTTTTGTAAAAGTCATCGTGTGCGTATTATACAGGAATATATTTAAATTTAAATACCAAAATGCGTAGTATTATCATTCCCGCGCAGGCGGGAATGATAAAGTGTATTGCTTTTGCACTTTGATTTCTAGTAAAAAATGCTAGTATTATTGTCATGATTATTTCCAATAAAAAAGAAACCTTCTTTCTTCTTATAGGTGATTTTTTGGTTTTTGCACTATCCTTATGGATTTCCTTAGCTCTTAGAGGTGGGGATGTTTCTTTTGTTAGTTCTTTTGTCGAACACTTAATACCGTTTACATTTATATTTGTTGCATGGATTATCGTATTTTTTATTGCAGGTCTATATGACAAATATACGACCATCTTAAAAGACAGTATTACTGGTGCGATTATAAATGCTCAATTGGTGAACAGCGGAATAGCTATCGCATTTTTTTACATGCTTCCATATTTTGGAATTACACCAAAGACTATTTTGTTTTTAGACTTAGTAATCTCATTTATTTTTGTTTACTTGTGGAGAACTTATAGTCATTCTATTTTTGGATTGAAAACAAAAGAGCCAGCAATTCTTGTTGGAAGTGGGGAAGAGATGCATAGTATATTAAATGAAGTAAATGAAAACCCAAGATCTGAGTTAAAATTTATCTTAACAATAAATTTAGACAAGGAGAATAATATTTCATATGCTCAAAACATTGTTGAAAAAATAAAAACAGGAGAAGCCTCAGTTGTCGTCGTCGATCTTAAAGACACAAGAATAGAGCCAGTGCTTCCTATTTTTTATCAACAAATTTTTAAAGGGGTAAAGTTTATCGACATGGATAAGGTGTACGAATCTATTTTTGACAGAGTCCCTTTGTCTTTTTTGCAATATGATTGGTTCTTGGAAAACATTTCCTTAAGACAAAACATGGCGTATTTATTTTTCAAGAGACTTCTCGATACTATATTATCTATAATAATTTTGATTATTCTAATACCACTTTTCCCATTTATAGCGATTGCAATCATGTTGGACACAAAAAGTAGTAAAATTATGATTTCGCAACCTAGAATGGGTAAGGGAGGTAAGATAATAAAAATATATAAGTTTTTAACGATGCTTTATAATGACAACGGAAATGAAGAGTTAAGTAAAAATAATAGACTTACAAACGTTGGAAAAGTATTGCGAAGAACTCGCTTAGACGAGCTACCACAAGCATGGAATGTAATAAAAGGAGATTTGTCTTTAGTCGGACCACGCCCAGAGATGCCTTTATTTGTTGATCATTACGAGAAGGAAATACCTTACTACAACATTAGACACATAATAAAACCGGGACTTTCTGGCTGGGCACAGATCTGTCAGGACAATCCACCAAAAGGAGGTATAAACTTTGATGATACAAAAACAAAACTTTCTTATGATTTGTATTATTTAAAAAATAAATCCTTATTACTTGATTTGAATATTGCACTTAAGACAATAAAAACCCTTTTGTCTAGAAAGGGAAAATAATGACTATGAATATACTTGTAACTGGCGGAGCAGGGTATATAGGAAGTGTCACTGTCAAAAAATTACTTGATGCTGGTAATAAAGTAACTGTTATAGATAATTTACATAAGGGGAAAAAGGAGCTTGTAGACAAAAGAGCAACTTTTTATAAATTGGATGTTACTAATTTGTCTGATTTAGAAAAGAAATTCAAAGGGCAAAAATTTGATGCAACAATACATTTTGCTGGATTAAAAGATGCGGGTGCATCAATGATTGAACCTGATCTATATAAAAATAATATTTTAGGAATAATAAACCTTGTAAAAATTGCGCCCAAACTCGGAATAAAAAAGTTTATTTTTTCCTCTTCTGCTGCTGTATATGGAGAACCAAGAACTGATTTAATAGATGAAAGCCATTTATGTGCTCCAACAAATTTCTACGGCTACACGAAGCTTTTTGGAGAACACCTTCTTGAATGGACAAGAAAGCTTAAGAAAATTGAGTATGTAGCTCTGCGATATTTTAATGTCGCGGGGGATGGCGGATTAAATTATATCGATCCAAATGCTAAAAACATTTTTAATGTTATAGGCGAAGTTTTGTGTAAAAGAAAAAAAGTGTTAGAGATATTCGGAGATGACTACGAGACTATAGATGGCACAGGTGTCAGAGACTATATTCATGTTAGTGATCTAGCAAATGCGCACATCAAAGCATTAAACGTAAAAGGCTCACATATAATAAACCTTGGAAGTGAGAAAGGTTATTCAGTGATGGAAATTGTTGATCAATTTGAAAAAATTTCTGGTAAGAAGATTCCACTAAAAATAATTAAAAGAAGGGCAGGGGACGTGGCCAAACTTATTGCAACATCAGTCAGGGCAAAGAATGTCTTG
>JAVHRR010000037.1:0-1757 GCA_036171775.1 Minisyncoccota bacterium | reverse complement strand
TTATTCTAGACGGAATACCACCAGCAGGAAGAGGTATGCCACAAGTTGAAGTTACCTTCGATGTTGATGCAAACGGAATCTTGAGTGTAAAAGCAAAAGATAAAACTTCAGGTAAAGAGCAGTCTATCAGAATTGAGGCAAGTTCAGGCCTAAAGAAAGAAGATATTGAAAGAATGAAAAAAGAAGCTGAGATGAATGCTGCTGACGACGCAAAGAAAAAAGAAGCTGTTGAAGTAAAAAATATTGCTGAGCAAATGGTTTACACTGCAGAAAAAGCTATTAAAGATAATGGAGCAAAGATTCCAGCTGAAGTCGTAAAAAGCGTTCAAGATAAAATTGAAGATGTTAAAAAAGCAAACGCTGGAACAGAAGCAGCTGCAATCAAATCAGCTACAGAAGCACTTTCAACAGAAATGCAAAAGATTGGTGAAGCTATGCAAAAAGCACAGAAAGAAGCCCCAGGACAAACAGGAGGAACTACTGATAAGAAAGAGGAAGGCGATAACATCAAGGACGCGGAATATAAGGAAACGCCTAAAGGCAAGTAGAAAGTTATAAAGTTAAAAGTTTATAAAGTTAATGTAGAAAATGATTAGGCAAGGCCTAGTAGAGTTTTGGCGGGAAAAGAGGTTGAACCTTAAGAATTCAGAAAGGCTCAACCGTGAGGAGCCAAACTAACAGGAAACGGAGGTCTTGCCTTGAGGAGCAAAGCGGGAAAAGGCGAGTCCTCGGTTTTTATAAGAATTACTAAATAAATTAAATGGCCAACAAAGACTACTACCCCAGTACCATAACTTTTCTGAAGGGAAAAGTTAGCTACAGGGCAGGCAAAATAAAAATATGAGTAAAGATTATTATAAAACCCTTGGGGTAAATAAAGATGCAAGCAAAGAAGATGTTAAAAAAGCTTTCAGAAAGCTTGCTATGCAACACCATCCCGATAAAGGGGGAAATGCCGAAAAATTTAAAGAAGCAAACGAAGCTTACTCAGTACTTTCCGATGATTCAAAAAGAGCACAGTACGACACTTATGGAAGTGCAGGTCCCGGTGCCGGAGGGTTTAGCGGTGGTCAACAGTATCAAGGTGGAGGTTTTGAAGGATTTGATTTTTCTGGATTTCAAGGTGGCCAAAATGTAGATTTTGATTTAGGAGATATATTTGGAGAATTTTTTGGCGGTGGAAGATCTTCTGGAAGAAGAGCTTCTAAAAAAGGAAAAGATATTCACGTAGATCTAGAACTTTCTTTTTCCGAATCAGTTTTTGGAGGTGAAAAGACAATTACACTTACAAAAAATTCTAAATGCAAAGTTTGTGATGGTTCTGGCGCAAAATCAGGAACTTCAATGCAGACATGTCACAATTGCGGTGGACAGGGAAGAATTCGAGAAACAAAAAGATCTTTCTTGGGCCCAATAGTTACAGAAAAGATTTGTGAAGTTTGTGAAGGTGGCGGAAAAATTCCAAAAGAAAAATGTTCATCATGTTCTGGTTCAGGAATATTTAAAAAAGAAGAATCATTTGCTGTAAATATTCCAGCCGATATCAACGATGGAGAAAGCGTAAGACTAAGTGGTGCTGGTGAATCTCTGAAAGGCGGAAACCCTGGAGACTTGTATATTAAGATCCATGTTAAGAAAGATCCATTGTTTAAGAAGGATGGGCACAATCTTGTAACTGAGTTGAATATAAAACTGTCAGATGCTGTTTTAGGGGCTAAATATAACCTCAAAACCCTTGATGGTGATATAGAGCTAAA
>JAVHRR010000036.1:0-8760 GCA_036171775.1 Minisyncoccota bacterium | reverse complement strand
TGCTTGGCAAGGAAACCCCGGGCGCAGCGTAGCGGAGCCCGGGGAGGAGGTCATTTGTTTAATTGTATTTTCTAAAAATCTAATAAGCTACAAGCTATTTACTGTTTACACTATCTTATCTATCAATCCGTATTTTTTAGCTTCTTCAGCAGACATGTAGTAGTCCCTGTCCGCGTCTCTTTCTATCTGTGCAACAGTTTTACCAGTATTATCAGCCATCATTTTATTTAGCTTGGCTTTTATTTTCAAAATCTGTTTTGCATTTATTTCAATATCAGAAGCTTGTCCCTGTGCACCACCCATTGGCTGATGAATCATTATTTCTGAGTTCGGTAGTGAGAATCTCTTTCCTTTTTTTCCTGCTGAGAGTAAAAGGGCTGCTGCTGATGCTGCAAGTCCCACGCATACTGTAGAAACATCATTTTTTATATGATTCATGGTATCAAGTATTGCGAGCGCTGCCGTTACGGATCCTCCTGGAGAATTAATGTAAAGTTTTACATCTTTCTTTGGGTCTTCTGATTGTAAGAAAAGTAGCTGGGCAATAACGATATTTGCTGTGTCGTCATCTATTGGCCCACCAAGAAAAATAATACCTTCTCTTAAAAGTCTTGAATAGATATCGTATGCTCTTTCACCAAATTGTGATTTTTCTATAACTGTGGGGATTAAATTCATTATATAGCTGGTAGCTTATTAGCAGGGAGCTTTTTAGCGTCCAGAGATTAAAAACTATTAACAATTGAAAGAATATATCAAAAATTAATTGAAAGCAAATACTTTTGACTTTATAGACTTTTGACTTTAGACTAGAGAGTATGCGATTGCACAGATTTTATATCAACCAACAAATAGGGAAAGAGATTCGAATAGACGACAAAGAGCTTTTGCATCAGTGGCAGAAGGTTTTTCGTTTGAAAGCTAGCGATAGAGTCGTAGTTTTTAATGGTGGAGATTCTGAATACGAAGGATATTTTAAACTTTTGGCGAAAAATGATGCAGTGCTTGTGATAGACAAGGAAACAAAAGTTGAGAATCCAATAAAAACCGAATTACATTTATTTCAATCGATTATTAAAAAAGATAATTTTGAATTAATTGTAGAAAAATGCACTGAGATAGGTGTTGCGGCTTTTCACCCTTTAATTTCTGAAAGAAGCGAGAAAAAAGATTTAAATATTGAAAGATTAAATAAAATTGCGACGGAAGCAGCAGAACAATCTGGAAAAACTAAATTACCTGAAATATTTAATCCAGAATCACTTGCAAAAGCAATTGAAAACTTTGATGGAGAGTTATTCGTCTTAGATTTTGGTGGGGAACCCTTGCTTTCGTCTTTGCGAGGAGCGGAGCGACGTGGCAATCCAGGTAAGATTGGTATTTTGATTGGTCCCGAAGGCGGTTGGTCAGATAATGAAATATTATGGTTTGAAGAAAAGGGAATAAATAGTGTTTCTTTTGGAGAACAAACCTTAAGGGCTGAGACAGCGGCTATTGTTGTAAGTGCGTTAATATTATTCACCCGTTAAAGTTTTTACCAACGCTTGAAATTTGCAAAAGTTAGTACGTATCAATTTTGCACGATTTATGTGATAAGCTATTAATAATATGAATAAAGGTCAAGCAAATTACTGGCAAAAATTTTTCTCGGGTAAATGATTTACTTTTATTTTGGTACAGATACTGAGTCTGCAAGAAAGAAGGCAAAAATAACAATTGATTCTTTGCTTTTGAAAAAACCCGAGGCAACACTTATCAAAATAGGGGATGAAGATTTGTCACAAAGTAAAATCTTGGAGCTTTCAGGTAGTCAGGCGCTTTTTTCTAGCAAATATATTGTGTATTTTTACAGAACTTTCGATAACAAAGAAAATAAAGATTTGATATTAAAAAATATAAAAGAAATTGCTGGCTCAGACAATATTTTTATTTTTGCAGAAGGTAAGACGGATAAGCTTAGCCTTACAAAAATAGAAAAGAATGCAGAGAAGGTGCAAGAATTTGCTAAGCCAGAAAAAACATTAACAAAAAAGGAAGCGCTTGCTCAAAGAGGTGAAAAAATAGATTTTTTCGAGTTTGCAGATGCGATGGGAAAGAGAGACAAAAAGGGATTGTGGGTTTTATATCAAGATGCTCTTGCCGAACAAGTACCAGCAGAGGAAGTACACGGTATAATATTTTGGCAGGTAAAAAGTATGATACTGGCTCAAAAATGTAAGACAGCTGACGAGGCTGGAATGAAACCATTTCCATTTCAAAAATCTCACGAATATTCTAGAAATTATAAAGATGGTGAATTAGAAAAATTATCTTTCGCATTAGTGTCTATGTACCATGAAGCTCATAGAGGAAAAACTGATTTTTTTGTGGCGCTCGAAAAATTTATTCTAGAATTGTAAACCGTGTAATTCCTGCGGAGGCAGTAATCCAGGTTGCATTGAATTAATACTGGATCCCTGCCTCCGCAGGGATGACAATACCTAATTATCTCTAGACTTTTTGCTAATTTCTTGTTATATTTTGTCGGTGTTATTGAACAGGTTGTAGGAATTAGCTTTTTAGCTTCTTAGGAATTAAACCTAACAAGCTACTTACTAATAAGCTACAAGCTAGTTATGCGCTTATAGCTCAGTCGGTAGAGCAGCTCCCTTTTAAGGAGACGGTCGTTGGTTCGATTCCAACTAAGCGCACACTGCAAGTAATTAAAAACCACCAATTCTCAAAGGTGGTTTTTTCTTGCAGTGTGCGGGCCGGACTAAAGCGAAGCGAAAGGAGGCCGGGCTGTAACTTTGTTTTGAGTTCACGAAAAGCAAAAGTTATAGCCACAGTGTGCGCTTAAGCAAGCAAACTTCTTTGCTTGCGTGTTGGAATCGAACAGCGGAATGATACCCCGCAAGCTTGCGGGGTGAATGAGCTGGTGCCTAACCCGAACTGAGCGACGGCGAAGTGAGAGGTGAAGGAGATAAGTGTGCTCACGGTCCAACTAAGCGCACATTGCAAACAATTGAAAATCACCGTCTTATTATGCGGTGATTTTCTTTTGCAATGTGCGAGACGGAGGCTGACGAGCCGAGTCGGGGTCGAGAGATTTTTCACCATAAAAATACTCGTGACCACATAATTAGAAATCCATATGTTTTTATTTGTGCGCTTAAGCAAGCCAACTGCTTGGCTCATGTGTTGGAATCGAACTTCCAGTGTGTTTGTGATATAGTTTAAGTATGGAAAAATTCGACATTAATAACGAAATACCAGAAATTGTAGGTGAAATAGCGGAGCCTGACGAATACCTTAAATTATTAAAGGAACATTTTTATAATATAACCGATGGACTAGGTAAACATATCGATCGAGGCATCGTCGATACAGTCGCTGTCTTTACCGCCGTGGGTTATTTAACTGACCAGTCTTGCGAAGGGCACTCAAAAGAACGCGGACTTCCATTTGCATGGGTTGATTTTCAAAGTGATTTTATGAATACAGATGAAGGTCAGGAATATAGAGATTTGAGACATGAATATGCTGAATTTTATGATATGAAAAAAAAGGATGGATTAAAAATTTCAAATACAGACTATCCTAAATATTCAAGATTAAAAGAACTTCGAGAAAAAGTTAAAAACGAAGATATTAAATTAAAAGAAAATTTAAATAATTTACTAAAAGAATTTTATTTGGAAAAGGGAGGTGTTGGTTTTGATTATGCTGCTAAGGACATCTTTCTTGGTGCAATAAGAATAATGCCAATAGAAGCAATAAAAATGGATGACGAATTATTTAATAAAAGAAGAGACGCATCGTCTGAAGACTGGAAAGGTCTAGTTTCTGAATATGATAATTTTGATGAAATACAGAAAAGAGAATGGGTTGAAAAAAGCCAAAAGGAGACACAGAGGATTACGGCATATTTGAGGGAAGGTATCCTTAAGACAAAAAATACATAGATAGGTGCGACATATAATTTTTTCCATTTATAAAAAAATAAACAAAAACCGACGTTAAGTCGGTTTTTGTTATGAAACCAAATTTAATATATTTAAAACACCCCTTGTTCTGGCAAAGCCTCAATCTCAGTCATTACATTAATAGTTTTTGAAATAGACACAATTGGTTTTTGTTTAAGAATTTTAGCTACTGAGACATTTTCAGCTGAACATTTGCCGCTTACAGCAACCGCTGAACATTTATAAACTGACATACTTAATGTATAGGTACCTTCATCAGAAAAATAATTTACAGAGCCCACCACTTCACTCGCAATGGTACTTGTGGCTTCAGTGCTCGTTGCTACCAATTTTACTTCAGCTGGAGCTGCAAAAGAAATATCAGAAATAGATTCGCCTTCACTTATTGTTTTAAAATCTAGACTAGACGTATTTAGAGAAGTGGTAGCCGTAGATGTAGAGGATGATTGGTATTTCTTGGTATATAAAATGACAGCATCAAAAGAAGGACCTGTATATTTTAGGTCATATGTAGCACCTGTAATATCCTCACTAACTTTGTAGTTTTCTTTAGTATTTATGCTCAAAATTATTGAACTACTTGCTGAAAGAACTTGTTCTGAGCTTGTTGAGGTGATTGGTTCTATAATGACAGCTGGTACTTCAACAACAGGTGCAGGAATATTTTCTACAACAACATTTTGAACAGTTTCTGTTTGTTTTGGGGCAAAATCAGCTGCAAAATATTTAAAATACGCAAATGCTCCACCGCCTAAAGCAAGAATAATAACAAAAATAATCGCAACTAACATAAATGGAAAAGGTTTATTTTCGGTCATAGGAGGAGCCATCATCTGAGATACTTTTTGCTGTAGATTTTGAGCTGGCATCGTATATTCATGCGAAACTTTTAGATCTGCATTTGGTTTAATATTTGCTTGAGCTGGATTTATAATTTCGCTAGTTGGTTTTACTACAGGAGGGGTATAAGCATTTACAGGTTTAGTATTAATGGAAGGGTTTACATTAACAGGGTTGTTTAGACTAACGGTCATTATAGGGTTTACATTAACAGGCTTTGCTATAGCGAAAGGACTGTTGCTTGAAACAGTTTGAATAATGTTTACTTTTGGTTTAACTTCTACAACAGGAGCAACTTCTACGGGCTTTACGTTAACAACAGGATTGGTAACTGGAGAAGGATTTACAACTACAGCTTTTGGTTCAATTACTGAAACTGGATTGGTAGCAGTGATATGGTTTATTATTGGAGCTGGTTTGTCAGCTTGTGGTGGTACGATTTTTTGATTTTTCTTTGAGATTACTGAAAAACCCTCACTTACATCTTCTAATGTCCACCCATTTGTTAATAGATTTGATTGTGCCACTTCTTTAGGAGTTCCTTTTGCTAATTCACTTTCAATATAGTTCAATAAGTCTTGTGTAATCATTTTATTTTTATTATTAGTGCAAATATACTGGCAATATTATACCATATCCACTTATCAAACACACAAGTTTTATACACTTTTGAATAATATTATTGGTGCTATTATATTTTAGAAGATGGTCGATTAGTTTTTTAATTTTTTTATGAAAAATCAATTATGGAAAATAATCAGGACATGAAAGGCTGCCGATGTGGACATCACAAGATGTTTGGATGGCTAGTCGTTCTATTTGGTCTAACATTTTTACTTGGAGCATTTAATGTATTATCTGCATACGTAGTAGGTATGATCTGGCCTGTTCTAGTAATCATCGCAGGATGCGGAATGATGTGTAAATGTTACGAACATCATATGTAATATGTGAGTTTGTTTTAAAAAACCGCTCTCTCGAGCGGTTTTTTAATTTTCAACAATGAAAAAGCCCCAACACGTGAAGCCGCGGGGCTTTTTCATGTTGGGGCTATGAGCCCGGCAGGAGATCCAAAAATTTCTGGGCCTCTCCAAGCTTCCGTTCGGTCAGAAGCTTAGCCACGTTTGCCACAAGAGGTGACATTTCGTTGACACCACCGGTGTACGTTATTTTCTCCTGGTCAAGAATGAGTGTGTCCTCTTGCATCACTATGGATTCCCAGTTGACCGAGACCACTATCATTGGTTTTTGGGTACCGCATTTTGATGTGCTCAAGAAATGGAGCATCGCTTTTTTCCAGCTTTTGAAATGCACCTTTTCATCCTTATAACCGTTTTTAGTCTTTTCGTAGGTAATCATTTTTCTCCTCCTGCGTATTTTTGAATCTGTTTTATGTACTCTGACTAAATGGTAACACACCATGTATCATATGTCAAACAAAACATCTTTTCGAGATGTTTTTTTGTTTTAAATTCCAGACAAATTTACAGTGGTAAATCTAATGCGAACGCGCCAGCTCCTAAAAACACAAGCGAAAGAGAAATGCTGAACATTAATACATAAAAAGTAAAATTTCTTTTTTCAAGACTATATTCTCGGTGTTCTAAAACAGCTTCACAAAAGAATAACACTGAAAATACTATCGAGGCCAACTGGGTATAAGCACCAGCTAATAACATGAATCCTCCTATGATTTCTATGTAAGCTATTACTTTTACAAAAAAACCTGCCGGACAAACATGAATCGTTTCTAAAAGTTTTTGCCAAGAAGCGTGTTCTTTACCGAGTTTAAGATAACCGAGGTTGATAACGATGAGACCTATAACAACTCTCAAAATAAATGGAGAGAGCATACTAAATGTTAATAGATCTGGAAATGTGTTTAAAATCATAAGATAAGTATAAAGTTTAAAGTCCGTAAAGTCAAAAGTTTATGCCGACAAAATTCACCTTTAATCTTTGTTTGTTTTGATGTATATTTCAATTAATATGAAAAAGACAGAAAAAGTCGTTATACTAGATAATATAAGAAGTGTTTATAACGTCGGGTCCATTTTTCGTACTTCTGACGCGCTTGGAATAGATAAAATATATTTATGCGGAACTACACCAACACCAATAGACAGATTTGGTAGAGTAAGAAAAGATTTAGCCAAGGTAGCTCTTGGAGCTGAAAAAGATATAGTCTGGGAATATTGTACGGACACAAAAGAGATAATAAAGAGATTAAAAACCCTTCGAACGAGCTCAGGGCAGGGAGAACGTTTTCAAATAATTGCAGTTGAACAAGATAAAAAATCTGTTGATTTTAAAAAGGTACAGACAAAATATCCTGTTGCAATAGTAATGGGAAATGAAGTCGGAGGAATCGATAAGAAAACTTTGGCTTTGTGTGATGTGATAGCTGAGATACCAATGGTAGGAAATAAAGAATCACTGAATGTTTCTGTTTCTTTTGGAATAGCTGCGTATAGCTTATTAGCTTCTTAGCTTGTAGCTTTTTAGGAGTATAATTAATTCAATCGATACTGTGTCATTCCCGTGCAGACGGGAATCCAGTGTGATCCAATTTAACCTGGATTGCCACGTCGCTTCGCGACTCGCAAAGACATACACCAAAATAATAATTATGGAAAAGATATTAAGAACAATCAAAAAAATTATACCAAAAAGACTTTTTAATGCTGTTCAACCAATTTATCATTATTCACTTGCGCTACTCGGAGCAATAATTTACAGATTTCCTTCAAAAGAAATTAGAGTCGTGGCTATTACAGGAACAAAGGGGAAAACTTCCACGGTAGAGTTTGTAAATGCAATTTTGGAAGAGGCGGGAAAGAAAACTGCGCTTATGGGCACCTTACGTTTTAAAATTGGGAATGAATCCACATCTAACTTGTATAAAATGACTATGCCCGGGAGAATGTTTGTACAAAAGTTTTTGAGAGACGCAGTAAATGCTAGGTGCGAGTATGTAGTGATGGAAATATCATCAGAAGCTGCAAAACAATATAGAAATAAATTTATAGAACTAGATGCGCTCATTTTTACAAATCTTGCGCCTGAGCATATTGAGTCTCACGGAAGTTATGATAAATATGTTGAAGCCAAACTTTCTATAGCTCACGAATTGGAAAAATCTTGCAAACCCAACAAAACAATAATTGCGAATGCCGACGATAAAGAAGCTGGAAAATTTTTAGATATAGATGTGGCAAATAAAATAACTTATTCGTTAAGTTACGTTAAAGATATTGTTACTACCGAAGATTTCACAAGTTTTATTTACAAAGGTATAAAAATGGAGACAAAGCTCCCTGGGGAATTTAATATATATAATATCCTCGGGGCAATAAAGTTTGCCGAAAGCGAGGGAATTGATCTAGAAACCGTTAAAAATGCACTTTTGAAACTTACAGAGATTGGCGGAAGAGCACAAAAGATAGATGAAGGACAAGATTTCAAAGTGATTGTAGATTATGCTCATACACCGGATTCGTTGAAAGCGATTTACGAAGCATTCCCCGAAAGCAAAATAATCGGAGTGTTTGGAAGTTGTGGCGGTGGACGAGACAAATGGAAAAGAAAAGAAATGGCTGAAATCGCTGACAAATATTGTGAGAAAATAATTCTTACAGACGAAGATCCTTATGATGATGAGCCAAGAGAAATTGTGGAAGATATGGCAAAATATTTTGTAAAATTAAAACCGGAAATAATAATAGACAGGAGAGATGCGATTGCAGCAGCATTTAAAAATGCGAAAAAGGGGGACGTCATAATAATTACTGGAAAAGGCACCGACCCGTACATAATGAGAAAAAATGGAGAGAAAGAAAAATGGAGTGACACTGAGGTTGTAAAAGAAGAATTGAGAAAGATGAAAAAATAAAATAAAAAAGCCGAAGTTCGCCATAGCGAACTTCGGCTTTTTTATGTTATTTTTTTAATTCAT
>JAVHRR010000035.1:4104-9466 GCA_036171775.1 Minisyncoccota bacterium | reverse complement strand
GCAGAAATTAAGACGTTGGTAATTGAATACAATAAAGAGGTGGCATTATTTAACACATGTATTAAAACAATATGATCTTAACTCCGCATGCGATTATAGGCGCTACTTTGACTAATGTGATTCCAAATGAGCCGGCTTTAGGTTTTGCCTTGGCATTCTTAAGTCACTACGCTTTAGATATTTTACCTCATACAGACTATGATATAAGTAATTTTCTAAATGCTGAAACCAAAACAGTAAAATCTATTTTTAAAAATGCTGGGGCCGCACTACACCTTTTGTTTATTGCGTTTGATTTTCTTTTGGCTATTTTTCTTTGTGTTCTTTTCTTTGTTAGAGATGAAAAAAGTTTAATAATAACCCTTGTCGGTATTATTGGTGGTGTGTTGCCAGATTTTTTACAATTTTTATTTTATAAGTACAAAAACCAACCCTGGAAATTTACACAAAAAATTCATGATAAATTTCATCACGAAGCAGAAGGTGAAGATAAAAGGGTTCGTGGAATACTGTTACAGATTATTTTGCCTACTTGTTTTTTGATAGTATATTTCTTAATTAAAAAATAATTTTACTTTATTGATTTTTTAATATTAAAGTGGTATTACTTCCTTAGATATAGTCTCAACCAATAAGATAAAGGAAGGTGATACTAATGGAATTTATAGTACTTTTTGTTATGTGTATTTTAGCTCTTGATTCTATCTGTATCATTAAGAATAGAAATCAGGCCGAATTGTATTGCCGGTACCGCATATGGAAGGATAGAGATAATGACAGACGCGTTGCAATCTTCGAAAGAGAATTATTTCTAATTCTTAATGGGGGAAGGAAATATACGATAGAAAGATATAGACGTCTTGCATTGGGTTGGATGGGGCTGCCAGACAAGGAGAAAGATGCTTTTTTTGAAAGTTGCCGTCCTGTTGAATAGGAAAGGGCTTCTGCCAGCGCAGAAGCCCTTATCTTTTTCTGATGAGTTGTTGACTTAGAATCATTACAGTGGTATTGTATTTTTAGATGTAGTCACACATACAAGCAAAAGGTGATGCTATGGAATATCTTGTAATCCTATTATTGTTTTATTTAGCTTTTGGTAATTTTTTCTCTACTAAGAACATAGAGAAAAAAGACAGGATGAGGGCAGAGTTGTATTGTAAGTACCGCATTTGGGAAGCTCAAAAAAATAATAAATCAACTGCCTTCTTTAAAAGCGAATTGTTTTTCATAATGGAGGGGGTTAGAAAAGATGTTGAGGAAAGGCGTTTTGAATACGTGAAGTTCTGGCTGGATTTACCAGACGAAGAAAAGGAGGCTTTTACCAAAAGCCTCCAATCAAAGAAATAAAGGGCTTCTGCCAGCACAGAAGCCCTTTAAATTTGTATTTACAATCCCAAAGAGTTAAGAAACTCTTTTAATTCATCGCCTTCAATTTTTCTGTAAGCATTTTCTTCAAGTTTTCCTAGTCTTACATTCATCACTCTAACTCTTTTTAAAGAGTCGATTGGTAATGTAAGAGCATCGCACATTCTTCTGATTTGGTGTTTTTGTCCTTCAGATAAAGTAATATAAAAAGTTCTTTCATCAACAAATCTTGTTTTGCAAGGCGCAGTTGTTATACCCTCTAGTTCCATGCCTTTTTCCATTGTGCTTAAGTGATTTTCTTTTACTGGGACTCTGGTTTTAACCATGTACTCTTTTTCGTGGTCGTATTTTGGATTTAAAAGTCTGTCTGTTATTCTGCCGTCGTTTGTAAGTATTATCAAACCCTCTGAATCTTTATCAAGTCTGCCAACAGGAAACACTCCTTCTAAACCAACTGAAGTAAGTATATCTTTTTCGCCCCTCTGTGGACTGTGAGTAATGACGCCTCTAGGTTTGTTGTATGCATAATAAACAAAGTTGTTTTTAATTTTCTTTGTTATTTCAACTTTGTCTCCCTCATTTACTTTGTCACCCAAAATAGCTCTTCTTCCGTTGATTAAGACTTTTCCAGCCTCTATGAGCTTGTCAGCGTCTCTTCTTGTAGAAACCCCTTGTGTTGCTAAGTATTTGTTTATCCTTATTCCGCCTGTTTCTGTCATAGTTTGACTACTTGCCCCGTGTGAATTTTCACTTTGTATTGGTTTTGACATAAAGTTTATTTATTAAAACAATATATCACAAAAGTCAATATTTGCCTAATTATTTAAAATTCTTTGCGGGGTAGCATTTTAACGACGCTCTGACCAATTTTTGTTTTTAATTAAATATGTTAACATTTATGTTTATGCAAGACGTATTATTTATAAACTCTGTCGAACATTTTTCATATTTAGCAATTTTCTTTTTTGCACTATTTTCTGGATATTTTATTCCGATACCTGAAGAAATTATATTACTTATTACAGGCTACATGGCATGGTCTAGAATGATTCATCTTACACCGGCTATTTTTGTAGTTATCATTGCTTTTATTATTGGAGATAATATTTTATTTAGACTTTCACTTAAGCACAATAAACATGTCGCAAAACTCATTCACGAAGTGCTGTCACTCCAAATTGTTATAAATCGAAGAGCTTCTCTTGAAAAGCACATAGGTGCCACAATATTTGCGTCTAGATTTATACCTTTCTTGAGATTTGTCGGACCTGTTTTTTCTGGATATGTAAAAGCCACAGAGAAGACATTCATGCTTTTTAACACACTCGCCATTGTTATTTATGCTCCTTTTGTTATTTGGGTTGGATATTTCTTCAATGAATATTTTAACCAGATGGTAATAGAAATCGCCAAAGTAAAACACGTTTTATTTATTCTTATTTTGGTTGTTATTGGTTTGTTGATAAGTAGAGCAATTGACTCATATTTTAATGGAAAAGATGAAGTTCTAGAATAATAGTATTAAACTATTAATAGAGTTATAATGTATAAAGTCGTTTTACTAAATTAATAAACTATTTGTGATGAATGAAATAAAAAGTGAAAAATTAATTCTATTGCCGATGATAATGGGAGCATGTTTAATACTGAGTGCCACTATTGGTGCTTGGGCTTATTACAACAAAGATTCAAGTAATTCTTTGTCAGTGACAGGATCTGCAAGTAAAGAAGTTATTTCTGACAGTGCAAAATTTACCGGAGATTTTTCAAGAATAGTAAAGATAAGCGCTTTGAAGTCTGGCTACGCCCAAATGTCTGAAGATTTGAAGCTTGTAAAGGATTTTTTGAAAGACCAAGGAATAGACGACAAGGCTGTAACTATTTCTAATGTTTCTATGAATGAAAATTATAATTACAATCAAAATTATCAAACAGAAAAAGAGTACACACTAAGACAACAAGTCGAAGTAACTTCACCCGACATAAATAAAATAACTTTATTAGCTCAGCAAACACAAAGTCTTATAAACAAAGGCGTAATTTTCAGCACAAATCCAGTGGAATATTACTATACAAAATTACCAGAGCTAAGAGTCGCTTTACTTTCGGATGCTATCAAAGATGCTCAAGCCAGAGCTTCAAAAATGGCTGAAGCTACAGGAAAGAGAGTGGGAGGTTTGAAGTCTGCTGCCAGTGGAGTAGTACAAGTGCGCTCAGCAAACTCACAAGAAATTTCTGACTATGGTACTTATGACACTTCAAAAATAAACAAGAATGTAATGGTGACGGTTAGAGCTGCTTTTGGACTTAAGTAACAGCTTGTAGAAAAGTAGCTTGTTAGCTTTTTAGAAAAAAGTAGATTAGGAACGAAATTACAAAAAAGCGGTGCTGGGGCAACGCTTTTTTGTAATTTCTAAGAAGCTAAAAAGCTACAAGCTAATTCCTGTTTGGTTATTCTTCCTTGTATGGAGCTTTTTTAATTATCTCTATTATTTCATCTTCAGAATCTACTATTTTATATATTTCCGTGTCTGCCATGTCTATTGTGTTGTTTTCAAGTGCTAATTTTTGTTTGAAAAGTTCCAAGAATGGAGTCCAAAAATCTTTACCTACTAAAATCACAGGAGTATCAGTGATTTTCCTTACTTGAATTAAAGTAAGTATCTCAAACAATTCATCAAGAGTACCAAAACCACCAGGGAAATAAATGTAAGCTTCTGCTGCAAAAAACAGTAATGTTTTTCTACTAGAAAAATACTCAAATTCTACATAATCAGTCATGTATTTATTGACCGCCTGCTCTTTGGGAAGTTTGATAACAAAACCAAGTGATACTCCACCAGCCTCGTACGCACCTTTGTTGGCCGCCTCCATTATCCCTGGACCACCGCCAGTAACAACTGCGTATTTTAACTCTTTGACAATCTTCGCTGCTAAAGATTCAGCTTTTTCATAATAGACACTATTTTCTCCAAATCTAGCTGAACCTAAAATGCTTACAGACCTAGGGTACTTTTTGATTAGATTGTATCCTTTTTCAAATTCTTTACCTGAAATTTCCTCTCTTTTTTTAATAATATCCTCCATTCTCTTGCGGGTAGCAATACTAGCATCTATATGATTGCCGTGTTTATATTCCGAAATGCTATTATTGTTGTTTGAAAACATCCCAGTTAGAAAGTTTTTCATAGTTGATTTTGTATTTAGAATTTAAGTTAATTTGTAAAACGTATTCTCACCATTATCTTCCTACAATGAAACTTCTAACGGGACAGGAATTTTTGAAATTCATATATGTTCGATTATAGCATTTTAACTATATTTTGAAAGGTTAACAATTTATATTAGCTTTATTTTTTGTGAATTGATATAATTGTATGAGTATTAATAAAATAGTATTTTATTATAAATAAAAATATTATATTTAGTCAGTTAGTCGAAATTATTAGTAAATTTAATTTTGTACGTGATGAATAAAAAAACAATAATTGCAGTTTCAGTAGCAGTCGTTTTGGTTTTTATATTGATAGGTGGAGGTTTGTTTGGGGGTCTATTTACAAGTAATAATGAAAATATAGTGCAACAACCACAAGAGTCAAAAGATTTTTCAGGAACAGAGTTACAAGCTAAAGATATTTCAACAGGTACAGGAGATGTAGCTGTCGCTGGTAAAGAAGTTACAGTTCACTACACTGGAGTTTTTGCAGGCAACAATCAAAAGTTTGATAGTTCAATAGACAGAGGAGTACCATTTACTTTTACACTTGGAGCAGGACAGGTTATCAAGGGATGGGATTTGGGAGTCGAAGGTATGAAAGTTGGTGGTAAGAGAGTTTTGGTTATTCCTCCACAACTTGGATATGGTGAAAAGGATTACGGACCAATTCCAGGTAATTCTACTTTAATTTTTGAAATAGAATTGTTGGGAGTTAAGTAGAAAGAAGATTCACGATTCATGATTTATGATTCATGAATAATTAAATTCAACACAAAAGAG
>JAVHRR010000035.1:0-4094 GCA_036171775.1 Minisyncoccota bacterium | reverse complement strand
AGCCATTTTCTAATTCGATGTCAAACATGTCCAATAAAAAAAGCAGCTCCGAAATATCGAAGCTGCTTTTTTATTATTGTATTTTATAAAAGCTATTAGCTAACAGCTATAAGCTTCTTTATTTCCTCAATATTTTTTTCAGTTTCCTCTACACCAATCTGTATATTTTTTTCAATATTTTTAAAAGTAATATCAACTGTTTCGTTGGTATCTGGATTTATAACAATATAACTTTTACAAAATTTACAAAAATTTTGTTTACTAAACTCGGAAAGTTTAGAAATGTATATTTGATAAGTTCTTCCCATTATTGAGGCAATATTATATTTAGAAAGAGGAGACATTTTCGTATTGTAAAGATCCACCGCTATTATAACGTCAGGCTTAAATTCAGAAAGCAAATCTACAGGAATGGCGTTTGATAGGCCGCCATCAACCATGTGTTTGCCGTTCATTTCATAAGGTGGAAACAGTCCAGGAATAGACATTGAAGCGATAACCGCATCTATTATCTTACCGTCTTTAAATATATATTGATCACCAGTATCTATATCGGTCGCGTTTATTCTTATGGGTATTTTTGTATCAGAAAAAGTTTTATCTCGGTAAAAGTTGTACCTCAGCATGTTGTATACATTTTGGTTGGAAAGAAAATTGGGTTTTTTAAAATTAAAATCAAAAAGATACCAAGGACGTGCCATCACGTGTTTAAAAGTTTTTTCTAAACCATCGACTTCTCCGTGAAGTGCATAGTATGCGCCAACAATAGCACCGATACTTGCACCAGAAATATAATCAATAGGAATATTGTGCTTTAATAAAGTTTTTATAACTCCGATGTGTGACATTCCTCGATCGCTCCCGCTCCCGAGTACCAAACCAACAGTTTTTCTTTTTTGTTCAGCCATGACGAATATTCTAGCATATTTATTATTTATTAATATTAATATTCCGCACTCTCATACATGAGAGTGCGGAGAGTATTGTATATAATATTCCACACTCCTATGTATAGGAGTGTGGAATATGTGTGTCTTTGAGAGGAGTATAGCGTTGAAAAGCGAACACATGCAGCTTTTCAAAGACGGACTGAACGAAGGTGAAGGAGTCGGGGTCGGCATAAATTTTCAGTAGAAAATTATATGTGACGTGGCAATCCAGGTTAGTATATTAATATACATCTACGCCATGGCGTAGATTGTTGAAGGCAAAATTACCTGGATTGCCACGCTACGCTCGCAAAGACATACAAACTATCGTTCACAAGCCATTTTGTGCTATATTGATTTAGTAAAAAAATGAAATTTAAAATTGAGAAAAAACTTGAAGGAAAGCTTGGAAGAGCTGGAACAATAGAGACAATACATGGGGTTATAGAAACTCCAGCTTTTGTTGTCGTTGGAACTAAGGGCACTGTTAAGTCTGTAAATCCTGATCAGGTTCGTGATGCCGGAGCACAAGTGGTCCTTGCAAACACATATCACTTATATCTTCAGCCTGGCGATGAGGCGGTAAAAAAAATGGGCGGATTAAATAAAATGATGAATTGGTCTGGACCATCAATGACAGACTCTGGTGGCTTTCAAGTTTTTTCGCTTGGAGCAGCATATAAAAAGGGAATTTCTAAAGTTATTCAAATTACAAATCCTTCGCTTTTGATACCTGAAAGATTTGATGATTCTGATGCACCAAGACTGGCAAAAATTGGACAAGATGGAGTTTCTTTTACCTCACACCTTGATGGCTCAGTGCACTATATTACTCCAGAAAAATCAATTCAGATTCAGCACAATATTGGTGCGGATATGATTTTTGCTTTTGATGAATGTACTTCGCCAAGCGAGGATTTTAAATATCAAGAAGAAGCTCTTGAAAGAACCCATAGTTGGGCAGAGCGTTCATTAAAAGAGCACGGTAAATTAAACGCCCTTCGACAGGCTCAGGGCAAACAGAGCATAGCTCTGTTTGGAATTGTTCAAGGGGGCAGGGAAGAAGTGCTTCGAAAAAAGTCTGCAAAAATTATTTCTGAAATGGAGGTGGACGGACAAAAATTTGATGGATTTGGAATTGGAGGTTCTTTTGCAAAAGAAGACATGTCCACAGCAGTAAAATGGGTGAACGAAGTACTTCCTGAAGAAAAGCCAAGACATCTTTTAGGTATCGGTGAGCCGGAAGATTTATTTATGGGAGTTGAAGCGGGAGTAGATCTTTTTGATTGCGTTCTGCCTACAAGACTCGGAAGAAATGGAACAATATATACCAAGACTGGCAAAATTCACATAATGAATACTGAGTATAGACTTGATGTAGCTCCAATTGAAAATGATTGTGAGTGTTATACATGTAAAAATTATACAAAAGCTTATTTAGCTCACCTTTTTCATGGAAAAGAAATGCTTGGCGGAACATTGGCATCAATTCATAATATTTATTTTATAGTAAATTTAGTGAAAAAAATTCGTCAGAGTATTTTTGATGGAAATTTTGATGATTACAAAAAAGATTTTTTAAAGTTATACTTATAAATATATGACAAAAGAATACGATCCAAATTATGTTGCAGAAAAAGTCTATTTTCAAGTTGGACAAAAAGCTCTTATCATAAACAACGAGGGAAAAATTCTTTTTTTTGAAAAGATCTGATAAAACAGGAAACAAATGGTCATTTCCTGGCGGCGGTCTTGAAAAAGGAGAAGAAGCGATTGAATCTATCAAACGTGAAATTAAGGAGGAGACAAATCTTGATGGAACGGATTTCAAAGTTTTTCATATTATAACAGGAGGTTCTAAAACTGGTGATGATGCTGGTATTGTCATTGGGTACAAATGTATATCTACTGGAATAATTGAATTAAACTGGGAGCATAGTAAATATGAATGGCTTTCTCCTAAAGATGGATTGAGACTTGAATTAACTTCACATGCTAAAATTCTATTAGAGAAATTTATTAAAGAGTAATTTGCCCATCGCAAGGACGGTCCTTGTAAATTAAATCCTTGCTTTTAAAGTGGGGGGGGTAATATTAAGGAATTATTAATTTAATAAATATAATCATGAAAGGAATGGAAACAAATATGGACGACATAAAGAGTCCAGACGAAGAAAAAGCTTATCGCAATAAGGTCATGGGGGAAAGGATGGAACACGCAGAAGTGGTAACATCTCAAGTAATTAATGTTATGAAGAGGGTTATGGAAAAAATCGACTATCAATCTATGACAAATAGTGAATTTACAACTTTTGAAAACAACTATGTCGGGTTAATAAACAACATCCTTCTTGAAGTTCCAAAATTTACAAGAGAGAATGGAGTTACAGTAACATATGAGGAATTAGAAAAATATAATAAAGAAACTAAATAAAACAAAAAACTCGCGAAGGCGAGTTTTTTGTTTAAGAATATAAATAAATATGACAAAAATGACTTTTTGTGGTATTTTATTATTTGCTGTATTGTGTCATTTCCGCGCAGGTCGGAATATAGATGAATAGAGATTTTTTGAGAAACGACTTCAAATGCACGGGGAAGTCCTTCCTCAAAATAAAAATAACAATTCAAAAGTTATGTCACAAAACAAATTTAAAATTAAAGCAGAATATGCTCCAGATGGGGACCAACCGAATGCAATTAAAGAGTTGGTCGCTGGAGTGGAAAAAGGTTTGAAAAAGCAGACGCTTTTTGGCGTTACCGGATCTGGAAAGACTTTTACCGTAGCTAATGTTATTGAAAAAATACAAAAACCAACCCTTGTAATAGCTCACAACAAAACTCTTGCGGCTCAGCTCGCACAAGAATACAAAGAATTTTTTCCAAACAACGCAGTGCATTATTTCGTTTCTTATTACGACTATTATCAGCCAGAAGCATATATGCCGATTACCGATACTTACATTGAAAAGGAAGCTATGATAAATGAGGAAATTGATCGACTTCGACATGCTTCTACGCAGGCGCTTCTTACAAGAAAAGATGTGATTATTGTCGCGTCAGTTTCTTGTATTTACGGTTTGGGTTCACCAAAAGAATATGAAAAAGTTAATTTGAAACTTAAAGTTGGAGAAAATATGACTAGGCAAGACCTAGTAAAAAAAC
>JAVHRR010000034.1:0-32349 GCA_036171775.1 Minisyncoccota bacterium | reverse complement strand
AATGCGGGGGAGGAAGGCGAGGATGACGCCAGGTCAGCATGTCCCTTTGATACCCTGGGCTACACACGTGATACAATGGATATTACAACGGGATGCGACGAAGAAATTCTGAGCTAATCCTTTAAAGATATCCTAAGTTCGGATTGGGGTCTGCAACTCGACCCCATGAAGTTGGATTTGCTAGTAATCACAAGTCAGCCATATTGTGGTGAATACGTTCTCGAGTCTTGTACTCACCGCCCGTCAACTCAAGGGAGCCAGGAATACCCGAAACCAGCGCTAGTCGTTGTCTACGGTAAGTTTGGTGACAGGGAGTAAGTCGTAACAAGGCACGGGTAGCGGAAGCTGCTCGTGGAATTTTTCAAATCGAACACGCAATCGCTCTATGTTTAGAGAAATGATGCTGATCGGTCGGTTTTCAATGCCTCAATTGAGCATTGAAAGGTTTGTGCATACTTTAAATGCACTATGCAGTAGGAAAGACTACACCAAGTCCTTATTTTTTAGTAAGGCTAGGAGACGGAACAAAAGAAAGAACAAAATTAAACAAAAAACAGTCAGAAATGGCTGTTTTTTGTTGCATATAAGTTGCCATTGACTTTTGTATGCATACGTGATAACATATAATCTGAAGTAAAAATTTGCGGTATTTTCCTGGAGGAAAAATGAAAAGCTTGAAAGCTCACATAGCAGAAACAGTTGATGTTCTGTTCAAATTAGTACCGATAGCTCTTGCAATGATGATCTTCGTCTTAGGAATACAGGCCGTGCTTTACTTGGCCTTCGATATTCCCCAGGCGGCGATATCTATCGACTCGAAAACCGCGGCGTACTATGTTGTGCCCGCGGCTGACGGAAAAAGCTACGAGAAGATAACGCCGGATATGGAGAAGTACAAGGAAATAGAAAAAGCCAGAATCTCCGAAGTGGTGAACATTGCGCCCCCTGAAGTCGCAAAAGTTCTCGACAAAGAGTTCGGCAAAAAATAAGCCCGACAGAAAAGCCCGACTTTTCTGTCGGGCTTTTCCATTGTATTTATATGTTTTTTCTGATATATTTTCTTTTACTCAATGGTATTTTTCATGCGCGCATAGCTCAGTTGGTAGAGCATATCACTGATACTGATAGGGTCCCAGGTTCGAATCCTGGTGCGCGCACAAATAAAAGGCGATTACGCCTGTTTTTTATTTGTGCGCGCAAGCAAGCAAAGGGTTTTGCTTGCGTCCAGGATTCGAAGACCTTGAGTATATTTTTGAGCATGTACTCATGTGAAAAAATACGAAAGGTGTACTGCTCCTGTAAGGAGAGAAATTCCTGGTGCCGTCTTCGTCATTAAAATATTGTTTCCATAGATATTTTAATGTTAGCCGAGGGATAAATTCCTGGTGCGCGTTCGTGTATAAACTTCGGGTTGGGCCCCGAAGTTTATGCTGTTTTAGTTCATTTGTATTTCAGGTTTTGCCAGAAATTAATGCTAATTTTCTTTCGTCGTGTACTAACCTCGGGTTGGGCCCCGAAGTTAGTACTTTCGTTTTCGTGAGTCAGTTTTTATTATTGGTCGGGCCCCAAAAGTAAAATACGTCTTGTTTTTTGCATTATTTCGATCTACTCACACCTCCTTGCTACTATTAAAATAACATGTTATTCTATATCTAGAGGGTTAAACAACCCATTCTTTGAATCGAGGTCTGGAGGACCAAATGATACAAGTACAAGTAAGCTCAGGCAGGATTGCATCGGTTAAGGTCACAATACTTAAGGCATTTCAAGCGGCCTTTTGTAATCTACTCAACAAGGCGATCGTCACCAACAAGTCGATGGTCGTCAATGCGGCGTGCGCGTTCCACATAAAAGGAGCTGCACAGCGCCAGGGGAAGATTATAATCGGCAATCCCCATGTTAATGCGTTGTTCGTGGACTATCAACATACAGACAACGGGACATGCTACCAGTACCGCGTGACAGTACCGCCAAGCTGGATGAAGCCCGAGGAGCTTCGCCAGAAGCTAATCCACGCTTTGAAAAATACAACTTCGGCTGTGAAGGTGGAGGATTCGGCGATACCCAAGTTAACAAAGTCGGTTATCCAGGCTGTTGCACAATCGCCGGCGGAACCCGAGCTTTCACCGGTGTCTCCGAAGAACCATCAGAAGAAGGGCGTCAGTCTCAGGGGGTTTTCAAAAGACCCTGATTCTGTCGAAATCCTTCTTATGGACCTGAGCGAGATAGCCAAAGAAGGTATTGTTACGCGCGGGCTGGTGGTGGGATATCTCACTTCAATGGCGAGCAATGCTTACTCTGCTTCGCAGGCGTTTCGGCGCCTTGTGGAAGCGGGTATCCTCACACACATTGAGGGTGCCAAATATAGGCTCCGGACTGAGTCGAAGGGTGAAGTCACACTTACGACAAAGATCATGGAGCTGAAGGCCCAGTTCGAGAAGTTCGAGGCGGTCTCTGAAGCGATAAAGCAGGCCGAGAACAAAATCGGCATGATTAGTCAACGCAAGCTGATTATCGAGGAAGATCTGGCCAAGATCATCGAGGAACTGAAACGGGAGGAGGCTGCATTAAATGAGATACGCAGCCAGGTTGCTCCTGGAAGTGTGCTTGCGAAAGCGCGCGAGGACTTTCTTGAGATACAGAAGGCCATGAAGTAATAAGTAGAAGTAAGTGAATACCACGGGCGCACAGTATGTGCCCGTGGTATTTTTATTATACAAAAGTAATACTTGGAAAAAGCGCAGAATAATGTAATATAACTCGCCCGTTAAAGTTTTTGCCAATGTTTCTTTAAAATTTACATAAAATACAAATCTCAACATTTATCATTATTGTGATATAATCACCCCAACTATGAAGTCGAAAGAAACAATTTTTATTGGCAAAAATTTTCTCGGGTAAACATGAATAAATTTTACGTAGTCGCAACACCAATAGGAAATCTTGAAGACATCACTTACAGAGCGGTGCGTATTTTATCTGAAGTAGACATGGTTCTTTGTGAAGACACAAGAGTTACAATAAATCTTTTAAATAAATACGGTATCAATAGACCAACAATGAGTTATCATTCTCAAAGTAAACTTTCCAAACTCGATAAAATAATGGAGCTGATTTCAGAAGGAAAAACACTCGCATTGGTCTCCGACGCGGGTACACCCACGATTTCTGATCCAGGTTCAGTACTTGTTTCTAAGATTCGTGAGACATATCCTGATATGGAAATAATCGCCATTCCAGGTGCTAGTGCCTTAGTTTCCGCTTTATCTGTCTCTGGACTTCCAGCATCAGAATTTGTATTTTTAGGATTTCTGCCACATAAAAAAGGCCGAGAAACTTTGTTTAAGGAAATATCTGAAATGAAAAGAACCGTGGCTTTCTACGAATCACCTCACAGAATAATGAAGACCTTGGATTCGCTTAAAAAATATGTAGGTGAAAGAAAAGTGGTTGTAGCGAGAGAAATATCAAAAATATTTGAACAAGTAGTCTCAGGCACTTCAGCTGAAGTAGAAAAATATTTTATAGATAATAAAGATAAAGTGAGGGGGGAATTTGTCGTGCTTATCAGTGAAAAGTAGTCTTTCCCGAGGTCCGACCTTAATAAAATTACGGAGGTCTTGCCTTGAGGAGCGAAGCGGGAAAAGGCGAGTCCTCGGTAATTTTATGTGTCCTTATCTTTATATGAATATAATAATATATTCTAGATTTTTGCCTAAAATATGCTAATATATCTCCATGATAAAAATTTCAACAATATTTGCATTAGGTATTTTCATAGCCGTAGTACCTTTTTCTGGGCTACCAAACGATAGTGCTTTTCCTGTTAAAAACATTTTATATATTGTTTCAGGATTGTCAGTAACAGTTCTTTCTATTCTTATTAGAAAAGAGCTTGAGGAAGTTGTTAAACATTTATACACAACCGATGTAGTAAAAACCGAAGCATTTTCAGAAAGTTATCCCAAACCGCAAGAAGGTGACGAAGAAACAAAGGTAATGTAAATAATTTAAAAATGGTACATATGTACCATTTTTTAATTGGCTATTTTGTTTGTCTTAAAAAGTTTGGTATAATTAACCCGTTAAAGTTTTTACTAACGCATCATGCAATATGTCTATGTGATACAAAGTAAGAAAAATAATGAAATGTACACTGGTTGTACAAAAGATTTAAAGTCGCGGCTTATATTGCATAATGCCAAAAAAGTTACGTCGACAAAGAAAAGCGCGTCATTTACACTTATATACTATGAAGCGTTTGTAAATGAAAAAGACGCATTTAATAGAGAAAGATATATGAAAACACAGTACGGTAGAAATTATATTAAAAAAGCCCTAGATAACTTTTTTATTAGTAAAAATTTTCTCGGGTAAATAAATAATTGTTTGCAGACATTGATCGCTGATAACACAATATTAAACAAATGGATCCCGAAAAAATAACATATTTTGGAGAAACCGATTCTCGCGGAAAGCGAGTTAAGTTTGGCATTCGAGCTAAAGATAGAACTAAACACGTTTATGTTATTGGAAAGACTGGTATGGGAAAGTCTACCTTGCTTGAAAACATGGCCATTCAAGATCTACAAAATGGTGAGGGTCTAGCCTTCATTGATCCACACGGAGGTACAGCCGAATTGCTTTTAAATTTCGTTCCACCTGAGAGAATGAAGGATGTTATATATTTTGCTCCTTTCGATATCGAACACCCAATATCTTTTAATGTGATGGAGGATGTTGGCCCAGACAAAAGACACCTTGTTGTTGCCGGTCTTATGAGTGCCTTCAAAAAACTTTTCGGCGAAGAGAGTTTTTCTGATCGTATGCAGTATATTTTACAAAACACTATTTTGGCACTTTTGGAATATCCAGGAGCAACCATGCTTGGTATAAATAGAATGCTTACCGATAAAGCTTATAGAAATAAAGTTGTTGCAAACGTAAAAGATACTTCTGTAAAAGCATACTGGACTCAAGAATTTGCAAATTACACCGAGCGTTTTACGGCAGAAGCAACACCAGCAGTACAAAACAAAATCGGACAATTTACTTCAAATCCTTTGATTAGAAACATTATTGGTCAGCCAAAATCGAGCTTTGATTTTCGCGATATTATGGACAATAAAAAGATTTTTATTGCGAACCTTTCAAAAGGGTTGGTGGGAGAGGCCAATGCACAATTACTCGGTTCTATGATTATAACCAAAATATATCTTGCCGCGATGTCACGCGCAGATATATCGAAAAAAGATTTAGTAGCTGCACCGAATTTTTACTTTTATGTGGATGAATTCCAATCTTTTGCTAATGAATCATTTGCTGATATTCTTTCAGAGGCCAGAAAATACAAGCTCAACCTTACAATTGCAAACCAGTATATCGACCAAATGGCGGAAGAGGTGCGTTCAGCTGTGTTTGGAAACGTTGGTACCATGATTACATTTCGTGTCGGAGCTTATGATGCAGATGTTTTGGAAAAAGAATTTGCACCACAATTTACGGCAGAAGATTTGGTAAACCTTGGAATGTATCAAATGTACTTGAAGCTTATGATAAATGCCATGGGATCACCACCTTTTTCAGCGTCATCATTACCTCCAATACCTGAACCCGTTATTTCATATAAGTCTGAGATCATAGAAAATTCTAGAAAAGTTTTCGCTAAACCAAAAGCTGAGGTTGAAGATATGATTTTGAAATGGCATGAGGAGGGAAGAGTACCACCAAAAACATCTGGATCTTCTTTTGATTCTAAAAAATCTTTTGGAAGTCATGACAATAGAAAACCTTATCAGCCACCGACAACAAGAACAGTACCTGAAAAATTGGAAGCCGCTCGATCAGAGTCGGGACAAGTAAAAAAACCATATGTAGAAAAAGAAATACAAGTTCCTGTCGAAAAAGTTTTTCAAAAACCAGTACCCGTATCAGTAGAAGCAAAAAAAGAAACACCAGTATCAATCGTTAAGCCAGTTGAGCCAAAATCTGTAATTGCCGAAAAACCAAAACATGAAAAGCATTTTCCACCAATGGAAGAAAGTGTGGACGATGATTTTTTGCCATTAAAAGAGCTAGCCAAAAAATTGGTTATAGAGCCTAAAAAAGTTTACCCCGTCAAATCGGATTCTCATTTGACTGGGGAGGAAGTAAAAAAGGCTGATTTACCAGCGCATTCAGCAAACACCTTTGGCCGTAAACCAAAAACAGATATTAATAATATTAAAACCATGAGTCCAGGAAACTTGTCTGATCTAAGGTCGGCTCTAGCGGCAGTTATGAAAAAGTCAGACACAGTTGCACCAAAGGACCAACCACAAATAAAAAAAGAAGAACCAAAAACTGAGCCCAAAATAGTCGAAACACAGAAAGAAAAAGCAGAGGAATCTAAATACATTCGAACGGAAATAAACCCGAACGATCCATCCGGACAGATGCATTCTAGTGGGCATCAAACTAAGGAGATTCCAGAGGAAGATCTTAAGAAGATTCTTGGTTTATAAATCCAATTTATAATTCATAATTCACAATTACTAATTCTACCAAACATGTCCAAATGGTTTTTAATTGTTTTAGTCATAATTATTTTAGCATCAATAGTCTCCATTTTAGTACGTGTTGAAACAAGAAGGAAAGCAAATGGAGCTGATGAGTTTGATCTATCTGCTGATGATTTTGAAATGTTAGAATAGTATTTTTATGTATTAAATTGGTCTAAGTGAAAATAAAACAACGATCGTTGTTTTATTTTCACTTACGGGATACAATGATTGCATGGGAAATCTTGAAACAGAAGTTAAAAATGAAATTAGGGCCACAAAGATCCAAAAGGCAGTATTACAAACCATTGCAACAGCCGGTATATTGAGCGTAGCATTACTTGCACCAAATGCCTTACAGGTATTAAAAATGTTTGGCCTCAACAAGAAAGCAAAGACAAACAAGGAACGTTCCATCAATCTTTCACGGGCTCGTCTCGTGGAGAAAGGTCTAGTGGAATATTCAGAGAGTGGAATGTTATATCTAACAGCCAGTGGTAAAAAAAGATTGGAAAAAATTGAGAGAATGGAATTTAAAATGAAAATACCTCAGAAATGGGATGGTAAATGGAGGGTATTAATATTTGATATTAAAGAGAAAAAAAGATTGGTTAGAGATAAAATAAGGGTAACTTTAAATTATATTGGTTTTGTAAGACTACAAAATAGCGTCTGGGTTTATCCATATGACTGTGAGGATTTGATAACGTTATTAAAAGCCGATTTTGGTATCGGAAGGGAAGTCTTATATATGATTGTTGATAAGATAGAAAATGACAAATCCTTAAGAAATCATTTTAAATTATAATTGTTAACAATATCAGCTTCGATTATTATTTTAGGTATTGAGTGTCTAATTATACGAAAATAAAACAACGATCGTTGTTTTATTTTCGTAGGAAGAGAGGGTGTAAGGAGACGACAAGAAGCAGTGGAGCAGATTAAATAAAACGAGCGGCCGAAGGCCGCTCGTTGCATTGTGTGTAAGTGAATAGTCGCAGATAACTTACGTTCGTATGTTATCTGCGATATCATAACAAATATAATTAATTAAAATTATAGATTTTAAAATAAGTTTTTTAGAAATCGAAGTTTTGCCCACAATATTGCAGAAAACCAGTTGGGGTATTTGCCAAAGTTTTTGAATACTATTACAAAATGGTTCCATGCCATGCTGAGTTTTCTTGTGTAAGATGTTCCTTGAGAATGTTTCGTGTACGAAGTAGTAATTTCTGATAAATTTTTCATTTTGCCAAGTAGTCCGAGTTTTAAAAATAAATCTAGGTCTTCAACACAAGAAAATTTTTCATTATATCCGCCAATTTTATCCGATATCTCTTTTCTGTACAAAACAGTTGAATGGGGGATTTGATTAGAAATAAGGATTTTTTTTCTGATATCTAAATCTTCGGTTGCAAAGTTAGTATTTTTAATAAAGCTGCCTTTTTCATCTATAATCTTAATATTTGAGCCGATTAAAACATATTCAGGTTTGTTCTCAAGGAAATCAAATTGTTTTTGAAGCTTGTTATTGTCCGTCCATTCATCATCACTATCTAGTACAGCAATATACTTTCCTTTAGACAAAGAAAGGCCAAGATTACGGTTTTTTGAAATACCGAGATATGGGGTGTTTTTATGGTACTTTATACGGCTATCTTTGGCTCTAAAGGCCTCAATAATGGCCCCTGTATCGTCATTTGAGTCGTCATCGAGAACTATTAGCTCCCAGTCTGGAAAAGCCTGTTTTTGGGCACTTTCAATGGCCCTGGTTATAAAGCCAGCTCGATTCCTCGTGATGGTTATTATGCTTATTTTTGGGGTTAAATTTGTATCCATTTTATCTATTGAATTATGCGTTATCGTATTGTCATCCCCGCGGTTTATCTCGAGCTTTTTCGAGAGAAGGCGGGGATCCAGGTTTAGTTAGTTTTAGTAATTTTCCGAGGTCGGACCTTTTTTAATTCCCAAGGTCCGACCTCCTAAAATTATATTTTTATCCATTCTGGTGGTAATAAATCTTTATATTCGTTAACATGTCTATTATTCCATTTTTTAGGTGCAATCACAATTTTGTTTGGATTTTGGTTGAGCCACGCTATCCAAAAGGCATAACTACTATTTGTGATTATGTTGTGTTTACATTTAGAAGCAATTATGAAACTTTCATAATCTGAAATACTTGGATCAAAAAATACAATCGGCAAATCAGTTTTAAAATTATTTTTGCACCATTCTATATCGTCTGACATTATAAATAGGGTAGGGGTTACAACTTTTTCTTTTATTAATTTAAATGCACTTTCATAATATTCCATTCCAAATGTGACATACTCCGCAGCATTTTTGGGGTTACTTACATAATCTCCCCGGCGTACATTTACGCAGACAGAATTTGTGTTTTCAATCTTATTTAAAATGGCATATTTTTTTATCGAATCTGGATTTTTTAGAGATACTTCTTCGAGAAGTTCTTTTTTAATAGGTTCCAGATATTTATAACTTTGCCAGTATCCTTCAAAATATCCATTTTTTTTGTTTAGTAAACCAGGAACATATCCAATATTAAATTCTCTCAAAATTTTAATTTTAAAGAGTTCGATTATTTTGGAAAAAAACCCTAAGGAGTACCTTGTTTTTTGCACCTCCTCATCACTCGCTATTTCTACTACTGCATTAAATTTATCTAGCTTATACTCTCTTTGTATATCACTCCCATTATTTGAAAATATGTATTTTACTTCAGCACCGTTTCTAATAGACAAAAGCCTTCCAAATGCATATTGGAATAGTTGATTCCCGAGCCCTCCTTTTAATCTAATAATTATCATATTTAAAATACCCTTTACAATATATGTATAATTTCTTTGTTAACAAAGACTCTTAATCCTAAGTTTTTACTTAAAATAAATTTTGTTAAATCCGATATGGTTGGATAATTATTTTGTCCATTAAAACACCTAGCATCATCTATTAATATGATACTTTCTGGAATCCAGTATTTTAGTATTTCTTCAATTTCTTTTGAAATTGGTGTGTCTCCAAATACAGCGCTTGAAGCGGTAGCACCTGCTGAATAATGAGCATCAAGCCAAAATAGTTTTTTTTCTTTATTATCTTTGACTAGATTTCCAATCAAGAGACCACTATCACCTTGTATAATCGAAACATTTTTATTTTTTCTGAAATACGACCGTGCCTCGTCTGCCAGTTCTTTACTAAGCTCTATTGAGTAAACGTGATAAAAATATCGCTGAACATAATTTGTAGTAATTCCAATATAAGTTCCTGTTTCATATAAGTAATTAATATCAAAAAGTATTTTTGCAGATATTATTTTTTCAATTTTATCAACATGATACCCTTTATTTGAATTAAAATGTCTTCTAATTTTTTGAATAAAAAATGACAGTCTTATTACCCATATGTTTCTATGTATTTTTCGTTTTAATATATTTAACATAATTTTTATTTGGTTTTATTTGAAAGAAAGAATATAAGACTTTCGTTATTTCTAACAATATTATTAATGTTGTTATTGTTCCTATTAAAATAATAATCACCACTACCTTTTGTAAGATATACATTATAATTATTTTTATCTGCAAGCAACTTTATTTCCCATGCCGGTATTGGATTGACGTGGTAATTAAAACATTCAGGAGTAAACCATTTAAAATATCCTGTAAAAAGAAACATTATCCTACTTTGTATAGATAAAATGTTTGGAGTGCTTACAACTAAAATCCCATCATTTTTTAACAGCTTTTTTGCATTCCTAAAGATTTTCCATGGATTTTCTATATGTTCGATTATTTCTTGGCAAACAATTACATCAAAAGTGTTATTTTCAAAAGGAATTGGTAAATCCTGGTTCAAGTCAAATTTAATATTTTTTGCGTTTGATGATGTTATATCTATGTCCAAGTTGTATACATCGAAGCCAGCCTTTTCGTATATCGAGGACACTTGTCCAGCTCCACCACCAATATTCAATAGTTTGTTTCCGCTTATTTTATTATTTATTTTAAGATTTTCCAATTCTAAAATTATATTTTCGATTACACCTGGGGAAGCATGGCAGTACAAGCTGTCTACCAAATACTTCATATAACCATGTACAAAGCTTCGTTCATTATGAATAAAATTTGCTTTTAGTTTAATTATTTCAGTAGAATCTTTTGGTTTTATAACAACAAGATTTAAAGACCTGAGTATATTTTTAATAATTGTTTTCATCCTTTTTAATTATGTCCAATAATTTTTTAACCGAGACATCATCAGTCAGCTCACTTAAACAGTATTTTCTAGGCTCAAAATGTTTTGATAAAAAAATATCCATTTTACCTTCAAAATCAACTTTGCTCGTAAAAAATAGTCCAGATTCCTCAGTCAGGTATGGGGCACTTATTTTTTCACTATACCATGTTACATCTTTATCTTTAGCAACACCACTGTCCCAGACCAAAGTCGGAACGTTTCTTATCCAGGCTTCTTGTAAGGCAAGTCCTTGGCTTTCTGACGGTGATAGGAAAATAGCACCTCTCGCTGTCTTCAAAAGGTTAAAATATTCCTGTTTTTTGTATTTACTATACTCAAGTAAACTCCATTTAATATTTCTCTTATTTAAAATTTCTTTTGTATACCCCAGCAACTCACCGGGTGCATTTTTATAGTAAATAATAAAACCATTATTTTTATCTGATATTTCGTTCGTATCTTCTACACCCGCTGGCCATACTTGTATTTTGTCTTTGACCTCAGGTGATATTGATGTATAAAAATCTTTTACCCATTTTGATGGAACAATAATTTTGAATATATTATTATTTTTTAAAAAACCCCCGTTACCGTCTGAGGAAAGTATCATATTAGGACCAGCATAAATTTTTTTTATCTTTCCGCCTTTTTTAAGCCCCAATGCATATTCAAGTGTATCTTTGCCCTGTATTACTACTACTGTTTCGTATAGTTTTTGGGGAGGGGGATTAAAGTTGTATTCAACATCCTTAATATTTTTTAAACCTCTTTTCAAACTTTCCTCAACACCAGCGGGGCCGCCGGATTTTCTTAATAATGTTCGTAGCACTCTTTTTATAGAGCTTTTACTAAAAATATTATTTGGTTTTGAAAGTATTGATATTTTCATTTAATTGTAAATAATTGATTGAAAAAAAATTTTATTAAATAGCAAAACCCTCTAAAAGATATCTTTCTGTAACTAAACCACCGCCTTTCTTTAAAGCCTTTTAGTAAAATTAATAATTGTTGAAAACTTTGTACTGAGTTAGTTGCAGAAATTATTGATTGATCCGTCATATATTTATTTGCTTTTTCAAATCCAGCAGCATCTAATTCTGTTGAGTAGTATTGAAGCAAATTATAACCTTCTTTTGGAATTTCCTTTAGCTGATTATCTTGCGAATCTTGACCTAGGTGAACTCTATAATTGATGAATTTTTCTTCTGTTATTGCAACTAATCCTTTTTTCGATAATTCTATAAGAAGCGGTCTGTCAGCCCATTTGCTAAATTTTTTATTTAATTCATCTAAATTAATGTCTGTCTTGAAGACTGAAGTTTTATATATCATGGAACAAAAACCAAGATTAAAACCATCCAGTAGTAAAGTTATTAATTTTTCTGTATTAATTTTTTGAAAGTTAGATAAATTCAATCTTTTAAAATCAAACATTTTGTTGCTATCTTTTACAAAATTAATATTAGAGCCAAGCCAGACAACGTCTTTGTTTTTTTCTAGATAGTTTAAAGCAGATTTTAGATAATCTTTATGCATAATATCATCATCATGAAATACAATCAGATATTCGGAATCAAAATTGTAATTTTTTATTCTTTTGAAATTTTCAAAGCTACCAATATTTTTCTCGCTTTTAATTATTTTTATATTTCCATTAAGATTAATTTTTTTAACTGCGGATCCAATGTCGTAGTCGCTACAATTGTCAAAAATACAAATATTGAAATTTTTTTCGGTTTGGTTTAAAACACTTACTAAACAATCAGTAAGGTATTTTTCTCTATTATAGGTAGGAATGGCTACGGTTATTTTTTTCATGTACTGTTAAATTCCTTATTTAATATCTCTAGTACTAATTTCGTATAATGTTCCTGACTGAATATTTTGTATTTTTCAGATTTAATAAAGTTTTCTGTCGCTTTTATGTAATCATCATATTTTTGTCTGCCCATTGTACTTATATAAGCGTAAACATCATCATAACTTTTAAAGTCCCTCACATCAATAAAAACATCGTCTGGAATAAATTGTTTAATATCTGGAGCGCCATAATAAACAGGCACACTACCAGCAAACAAAGCATCAAATATTTTTTCTGTCACATATCCTGGAAATACTGTATTTTCAAAACATAAGGTAAATTTATAGTTTTTGATGGTTTCAAATTTATCATCAACTATACCTTTGTAAACTTTTTGTATTGTTGAAGTATCAAGATTTTCTGATTTATCCCAGCCATAGCCGTACAAGTCAAATCCGTCTTTTTGAGACAGCAACTTAATTATTTTTTGTCTCTCAGGATAAATATCTTTTATAGAAAAGCCGTAAAGAATTTTAATTAATATTATTTTCCACCATTTTTTTATTGATTTTGCGCTAGAAACGAAAGCTATAAATTTTTTATCGTCAAAGTTTTTTGGATTAAAATCGTCGATGTTATAAGGTTGAGGGAAAAACATCTGATGATAGATAGATTTTTTGCTAACCATTTTTTTCATGCCAGAAAATACAAAGGAGTGTTTAAATTTTTTTGTATATTGTATTAAAAATGTGTAAAAGCGAGTTGCTATGAGAGGGGATTCCTGACAAGTAAGAATAATGGGTCTTACGCCACTTTGTATTAAAATATTGGTAAAAGTAGTTTCCACATGTGTTACCAATAGTGCATTAGAAAACTTCGTCGGTGATTTTAAGTAAATGTCAGGAGTAATAAAATTAATATTTTGTTTTAGCGCTTCTTTGTATAAAAAACACATAGGTAAAATTGTATGACTGACTTTTTTTGTTATGTCAGGATTAAAAATATTATTATTTAACAATCTTGGATCATCCGTATCCAAAACAACAGTTTTTAAATTATTTTCCATATTTTTTTGAAAAATTTAAGTACAAGGACTGGAATTAAAAGGATGAAAAAACACAAAATAAAAATAAACTTTTCATTTTTAGAATGTTTATATAAAGTACTTACACTTTTTTTATTTAATTTTAAACCATAAAGCCTAGCTGTAGCAACTTGATGGGGAAGACCTTTAATAAAACGTTTATGATACTCATTTAAACATTTATCACTGTAACCAATTTTTTTGAGATTCATTACTACTGAATCAAGGTTGGTATATGTAGTGAAGGTGTGTCCATTTTTAGCCCAAGTACATATTCCACCAGGTTTTATTACGAATTCGTTTTTAATTACTATGAACGGTTTGTTTACAGTAATTTCAAGAAAAATAGACAAATGAATCCAGTGATTATCAAAATATTTTGCAGTATCGTTAGGTAAATATTTCTTATTAAAAATATTTTGTGAGATAAGACCGCCAATAATTTGGTAGTCATTATTAGTCAAAAAATCCTCATAATTTTTAAATAATTTAACCCCATTATTATCGAAGGTAATTTTATTATCTCCAGAGTCAAAACAGATGTGGCCAATATCTGGATATTCATCTATTACGCTCAACGTTCGTTTTATACAACCATTATCAACAATATCGTTACTGCTAAGAGTCCAACAGAATTTCCCTGTTGATTTTTCTATAACTTGATTAACATTTCTGTCGAATCCAATATTGGCAATGTTTTTGATATAGACGATATTTTTATAATCAAAATATCTCTCAAGCATTTCCTTGATCGAAAAATTTTCTGAATTATCTGAAATAAGCACTTCTATTTCTTGTGTTAATTTATCATCAAGTTGTGAAAAAATTGATTGTAAAACAGCTTTTAAATCATTAGGATTATTGTAACTCAGTATTCCTATTGTTAATTTTTTGGTCATGATTAAGATAAATTTTGAAATATGTATAATGATCTAGATGCATCAAGGATTTTTCGTCTCGTTTGTTTAAAAAGAACTAAAGACAAGGGTATCAATGAGTACGAAATAAAAGTTGCCCAAGCTGAACCAACCATGCCATATTTCGGTATAAAAATTATATTTAGGATAACATTACTGGACATCGCGATAAAAGAAGTTATAAAAAGAATTTTTCTAAAATTTTCTATAATTAAATAACTACCTGTTAAAATACCTAAAGACATACCGACCCCTGACCAAATATATATTTGGAGAACAGGTACTGCGTTTATAAACTCGCTCCCGTAGATAATTTTAATAATAAACGGCGCAAATATTGCAGTTGGAATAGCGGCCAGTATCGATAGTCCTACCAAAAGTAGTGCAAGAAATCCCAGTCGCCTATTATACATATTCTCATGTGTCATTTTTGCATTTATTATTGCTGGCAACATCGATGAAACAATTATTCCTGGTATAAAATACCAAACCTCAGATATTCTCACCGCTGCGTCATATAGCCCAACAGAAGCTGTATCTATCATGCTTTTTATTAATACTTGGTCTACTCTTGAATATATAGATGAAAATGCACTTACAAATATTAGAGGCCAAGAATCTTGCAGCAAACTAAAAGCAATTTTTTTGTTAAATGTAAAATCAAAGAAGTTGTCTTTTAATATTTTTTTATACAAGAATACAGCAGAAACTGCGCCTAGTACCGATTCTAGTACTAGTATGAGAGCTAAATAGATAACGCCTTTATTTAAAAATACGACTAATATTTTAAGAATATTTAATATCAATGTTGTTATAAAATAAAAAATTGATGGATATTTTGATTTTACCCTTGCTTGAAATTCATTACCGATTACCTGAAAAGCGTTAATGATAAAAGTAAAAGATAACAAGATTATGAGCCACATCGAAATACCGCGTGTTCCAAAAAACAATGCTGATATTAAACATAAAATAAATGCGATTAATCCTGAAAATATTTTTAGTAGAAATGCTGTACTTAAGAATTCTTTTTTCTTGTGCGGATATTTTACTAAATCGCGGCTTAGCACCGAGTCGATTCCAAGGTATGCTATAAAACCAAAGAGTGCTGTAAAACTCACAGCGTAACTTAATTGGCCTAAATTTTCTGGTCCAAGATGTCTAGCTACTAGAGCCGTTGTGATAAAGGAAATAACCATACTGGCTATTCTTGCTGTGAATACCCACCCCATATTTCTGAAATATTTTTGGAAACCTTCGTGATTCCACTTACTTTTTACAAAAACACCAAAAGTATTCCAATTATTAAAATCTTCAATAAGAATTTGACTATTTTTTGGTGCTTCTTTGTTTTCCATGAGAAAAGCTTAATGTCACTATGACTGATTATGTTATAACAATGTAATTATTTATGTGATGACAAAAACTCAGCAAACTTTTCTTTCAAATAACTGATTTGGTCATCGTTTAATCCATGATGGCATGCAACTACAAAACCGTTTTTCATAATAAGCTCTGTATTTGGAAAAATTGGTTTAGTTTCTTTTCTTTGAATATTTTTGAATGCGGGTTGCTTCAATATATTTCCAGTGAATATTGGTCTTGTTTGAATATTGTTATTTTCTAGGAAAGTAACTATTTGTAGGCGTGTAAATGGTGCACCTGGTTTTATAATTAGAGGAAAAGCAAGCCATGCCGTCTCAGTTTTTGGCGTTTGTTTAGGAAGTATAAAGTATTTGTCATTTTTGCTAAAAAAGTTAAAAAGCATAGCAAAATTCTTTTTTCTCTTCGCTAAAAATCCTGGTAGTTTTTTGAGTTGTTCTAATGCGAATGCCGACGAAAGTTCTAGTGGAAGAAAGTTGTATCCAATTTCGCTGAAAATAAATTTATTATCATATGGTATTCCACTAAGTTTTACCTGAAAACGATTTTTTAATAGTTCTGAGTTTGCTTTTTCTCCGAATAGAGAAGACTGTCTGCCCCAACCACGTAGTACGACTAGTTTGTCTACCCATTTTGGATTATTTACACAAATCATACCACCTCCACCAGCACCATTTATAATGTGTGATCCATAAAAGCTAGTTGTAGAGATATCCGAATATGTACCAGTTGGTTTACCGTCATATTTTCCACCAAGCGTATCGCAAGAATCCTCGATGAACCAAAGTCGATGTTTTTTTGCGATAGTAGACAATGCTTTCATGTTTGGAATATTACCCATAAGAGATGGGATCATAAGTAATTTTGTTTTTGGTGTGATAGCTTTTTCAACTTCCTCTGGATTAATAATGTATGTATCTGGATCAACATCAACAAAAACAGGAACAAGCTCTTTTTGAACAATGGGAGCAACCGTTGTGGCAAAAGTTAAAATTGGAGTAATAACTTCGCTTCCGCGAGGTAAATCTAGTATTTCTAAGGCGAGTAAGTTTGCGGATGATCCAGAATTGACCATTATTCCGTATTTTTTACCAAACATTTTTGCTATTTTATCTTCGAATTCTTTTGTTTTATCACCAAGAGCAGTGTTTCCCTTAAGAACTTTTACTACTGCATCGATTTCTTCCTGACCGTGGACAGACAGACCGTAAGGAACTCGCATCTTTGATTGATTTGCTTTAGACATATATTATATATATTAATATTATTAAGATTTATAATAATATCATTTTCTCTATTTTTTGCATAGTAGAATACAGTACCAATTTGAGGTAGAATTGTGTATGATGTAATTAAATAAATTTAATTAATTATTATAAATATAAATATTATGGCCTTAAACGAAGACGAAAAGCAATTGCTAGTAAAATTACTGAATAAGGCGGATAATACCGAAATCAAAGGAGCTATATGGCACGAGCTTGTAAGGAAATTTGTTACGACAACGATTGAAATGTGCGTTCTTGATAATCGGAGTCGAATTTTATTAGTACGACGTTTGGCAAATGATCCTGAATTTACGGATAGACCATATCATATGCCAGGAACAGTGATATGTGATTGGGAGACTGTGGATCAAGCGCGTGAACGCCTAATCAAAAGCGAGATTAACTCAATTGACATATTAAAAATAACTGAACCAAAACCAATTGGCTGGATGGAGTTTCATCGTGGCGGAGATCAAGAAAAAAATAGTAATACTAGACACACAATAGCATTACTCCACATTGCCCGTTTTGAGGGTGAATTTTCAGAAAAAGAAAACGCTGGATTTTTTCCAATCGATTCGATCCCTGAGAATGTAATTGGATGTCATAAATTTATGACTAGTATTTTTAAAAGATATTTAGAAGATGGTCAAATAATTCTTGGCGAATAATCATAATTGACACCTTAATACAAAGGAAGTAATCTTAATTAATATAAAACACCAGAGAATATAGAAAGGGAATTTATTGAGGATATTGACACATATTAATATGGATAAATTTTATAAAAATAAAAAAATCATTATTACTGGTCATACAGGATTTAAGGGGGCATGGCTTACTCAAATTTTGATCAATTTTAATGCAAGGGTTGTTGGAATATCGCTACCGCCAGAAAGTGATCCAAATTTATTTAATATTTTAAAAATTAAAGATAACATCGAAAATTATTTTATTGATATTCGAGACCATAATAAATTAAAAGAAATATTTTTAAAAGAAAAGCCAGAAATAGTTTTTCACCTTGCTGCCCAAGCTATTGTAAGAGACAGCTATGATGATCCTTTAAATACTATTTCAAGTAACGTATTAGGAACAGCTAACGTATTACAAGCAATAAAAGAAGTCGGAGAAGTCAAATCTGTGGTTATTATAACTACCGACAAGGTTTATGAAAACAAAGAATGGCACTTTGCGTACAGAGAAAATGATGCACTGGGAGGTTATGATCCATATAGTGCAAGTAAGGCGGCTGCAGATGTAATTGCAAATTCTTATATCCAGTCTTTTTTTAATCCTAAGGATTTCAAAATTAAACACAATACGTTAGTTGGTATCGCTAGGGCAGGAAATGTTATCGGTGGTGGTGATTGGGCTAGATACCGTTTGATTCCGGACATTATTCGATCGATTTATGACAAAAAGGAGAAAGTGGAGATACGCAGCCCACAATCGATCCGTCCTTGGCAACATGTATTAGAGCCACTTTCTGGATATCTGGCACTAGGAAAGGGACTGTGTGAAGGCAAAACGTCTTTATCCGGTGCTTATAACTTTGGACCAAACAATGAAAGTTTTGTTACTGTTAAAAAACTCATTGACGAAGCAATAAAAATTCTAGGCAAAGGTTCTTACGTTATCAACCTAGACACATCAAAACATGAAAGTAATTTATTAAAACTTGATATTAACAAAGCAGATGTTTTGTTAGATTGGAAACCAAGACTAAATTTAAAAGAGAATCTGGAGCTAACATTTAATTGGTATAAGAGTTATTCTAAGAAGTCCGGGGACATTATAAAAGTTACAAACCAACAAATTAAAAACTTTTTTAAATAAAAATTAAGTTATTAAGTCGAAAAATTATTAATATTTAAATTATAAATTAGATGAAAGTAGTAATACTAGCAGGAGGTTTAGGAACAAGATTGAACGAAGAAACAGCACTTAAGCCGAAACCAATGGTAGAAATTGGAGGAAAACCAATTATTTGGCATATTATGAAATTATATTCTCATTATGGATATAATGAGTTTATTATTTGTTTAGGATATAAAGGATACTATATAAAAGAATGGTTTAATAATTATTTTTTACACAACAGTGATGTAACTTTTGATTTAGGAAATAATACCATTGAATATCATGAGAAACGCAGCGAAAAATGGAAAGTCACTCTAATAGATACAGGTGATAACACAATGACAGGAGGAAGATTAAAGAGAATAAAAAATTATATTGGGAATGAAACTTTCATGGCTACTTACGGAGATGGCGTTTCGAACGTAAATATAGATAATTTATTAAAGTTTCATAAAGAGAATAAGGGTAAAGCTACAGTTACAGCAATAACTCCGGAGGGAAGATTTGGGACTATTCTTTTTGATTCTGAATATAATGTAACATCCTTTAGTGAAAAAACAGATAATAAGGGTCGGGTAAGTGGAGGATATTATGTTTTTGAACCAGGTGTTTTTGATTATATAAAAGACGATTCGATGATTCTTGAAAAAGAGCCTTTAGAAAAACTAGCCAAAGATGGCGAATTAAAAGCCTATTCTCACGATGGTTTTTGGAAACCAATGGATACTTTGAATGATAGAAATAAATTAGAAGAAATATGGCAGTCCGGCAATGCTCCATGGATAATTTGGAATTAATCTTATAAAAATATATTGAACATTAAAAATAAAACCTTATCAAGAAATTGTCCAGTGTGTAGAAACAAGAATGGTCAAATACTACATACGCAACGCTTTACCTTAAATGAAGGCAATTTTTTACCGTCTATTTATGACGTCGTTTCTTGTTGTAAATGTGGTTTTGTTTTTGCTGATACCACAGCAACACAAGTAGACTATGATAGGTATTATAAAGAGATGTCAAAATATGAAAGTCTCAGCACTGCTTCCGGAAGTGGACTCACTACGTATGATCAAAATCGACTAAGTCAAACAGTAAATGAAATCACGCGATATTTTCCAGAAAAGAATAATCATATTTTAGATGTTGTTTGTGCAAATGGAGGATTGCTTTTAGAAATGCAAAAAATTGGTTATAAAAATTTGACTGGTCTAGATCCGTCTCCAGTTTGCGTTGATATAATTAATAAAAATGGAATAAATGCAGTGGTTGGTGGTATATATAATAAAAATAATTTTTCATCAAAATTTGATGGTATTTTACTTACACATGTTTTGGAGCATGTTTATGATGTTCGGGGTGCAATAAAAAACTTGCTCAGCTGGTTAGAAGATGGAGGTAAGTTATATATAGAGGTTCCGGATGCTTCACGATATAAGGATTTTTTTATTATGCCTTTTTATTTTTTTGATGTTGAACACATTAATCATTTTGATGAAGTATCCTTACGTAACTTATTTGTTGAATATGACGGTGCGGTTATAAAAGTCGGACAAAAGGATATGACTGTTTCTGAAACAAATTTTTACCCATCCGTCTATATAATATTTCAAAAATTTTCCGTAAATAATAAGATTAAACCAGTCGTAACATCAAGTATTGCAGTAAAAGAAAGTGTTTTAAAATATATTGATAAATCTTCACTATCATTAGCTAATCCTAATTTAGAAAAATTAGTCGCAAATAGTAGTCCCGTCATTGTGTGGGGAGCTGGGCAGGCAACACAGCGATTATTATCAAATACTGATTTAGGCAAAGCAAATATCTTATTTTTTGTTGATAATGATGAAAAAAAACATAATTCAAAAATAAAAGACAAAAGGGTAGTTTCTCCTATGGAGAATTAATAATAATAAGGCAACTATCGTTATTTGTTCTGCTTTACATAGCAATGAAATTTTAAAACAAATTAAGGATATGGGTTTAAACAATCAAACACTAGTTATTACTTAAAAATCTTTTGACTTACTCGGTCATTTTATATATATTTGAAACGTATATATTGCCATCATTTAACTAATTAATCATGAAAATACTTTTAACTGGAGGTAGTGGATTTATTGGGAAAAACATCCTTGAATCTTTTTTAGCGAAAAAATATGAAATTTTAGCGCCCTCTCATCGCCATTTAGATTTGACTAGCGTTGAGGAAGTTGAAAATTTCTTTAACAAAAATAATATTGATGTCGTTATTCATTCGGCGGGGAAACCTGGTCATAGGAATGCAACCGATATAAATAATATTTATTACGAGGATATGAGGATGTTTTTTAATTTATATAGAAACCAGAAATTCTATAAAAAAATGATAATTTTAGGTTCAGGTGCGGTTTATGATCAAAAATATAATATTTCAAAAGTAAAAGAAGAAGAATTTGTTAATCATTTGCCCTTAGACCAGCACGCTCTTTATCGTCATACGGTAGCTAGATTGATCGAAGGAAATAATAAGATTGTCGACCTCCGTTTATTTGGAATTTTTGGTCAATATGAAGATTATGCGATTCGTTTTATCTCGAATGCAATTTGTAAGACATTGTTTGATTTACCTATTACAATAAAACAAAATCGTAAATTTGATTATATTTATGTAAAAGACCTTCCTTTTATTTTAGATTATTTTATAAATAATTCTGCTAAACATAAATCTTATAACATAACCCCGGATAAATCTGTAGAGTTACTTGATTTAGCTAAAGAGATCAAAAGAATTTCTGGAACTAAATTGCCGATTATTATAAAAAAGGAAGGTTTGGGTTTAGAATATAGTGGGAATAATGCTCGTTTGCATAAAGAAATTAAGGATTTTCAGTTCACAGCCCATGCGTTAGCTATACAACAATTATATGATTGGTATTCGGAGCATAAATATGTTATAAATAAAAAAATATTATTAATAGATAAGTAAATAATTTATGAACGATAATAAAATTTTTGAAGATTTATTTGTCTTAGAAATAGCAAATAATCATTGGGGAAAAGTTGAAAGAGGTTTGAAGATTATTATCGAATTTTCTAAAATTGTGCGTTTCAATAACGTAAAAGCGGCCATCAAGTTGCAAATTCGAGATGTCGATACTTTTATTCATAAAGATTTCCGTGATCGCAAGGATATTCGTTATATTAAAAAAACTATAGACACCAAACTTTCTTTTAAAGATTATGAAACTTTGGTCAAGGCTATTCGAGAAAGCGGTTGTGTTTCTATGGCCACCCCCTTTGATGAAAAATCCGTTGATTCCTGCGTTGAGTTGGGGATTGAGATTATTAAAATTGCCAGCTCCGATATAAATGATTGGTTTTTAATTGAAAAAATTGCTCAAACAAAAAAACCGGTAATTATATCTACAGGCGGATCATCATTAAAAGACATTGACGATGTCGTGAAGTTTTTTGAAAATCGCAATATTCCGCTTGCAATTAATCATTGCATCGCTGTTTATCCTTCTGAAGATAGTGAGCTTGAATTAAATCAAATTGATTTTCTAAAAAAACGTTATCCCGGGCATGTAATCGGTCTTTCTACTCACGAACACACCAGCTGGGATACTTCTATTATGATGGCCTATGCCAAGGGCGCTAGGACATTTGAACGACATGTAGATATTGAAATGGATAATGTTCCAGTTGCACCTTATTGCTCAAAGCCGGAAAATGTTGATCAATGGTTTAAAGCTTATAATAAAGCCAAGGAAATAGATGGACAGAGCGAGCAACAAAAGCGGATTCCTCAAAAAAAAGAAATTGCGTATTTAGATGCATTAGTCCGCGGCGTTTATGCCAAGCGTGATTTGCCAATCGGTTATAAATTTGTTCAGAAATTAATAAATGACGACGTCTATCTTGCTATCCCGTTGCAGAAAGGACAAATCTCCTGTCGTGAATTAGCTAGCGGGGAGGTGCTTTTAAAAGCAATTAAAAAAGATGAGCCAATAATTATTGATATAATCGACAGTTCTTATGCCCAAAATGTGATGTTGAAAAAGAAGATCAATGAGAGAGGTTTGTAATTATAATAAAATTTAATGATTAAGATATCCGATTATATAATTCAAAGATTGCATAAAGTTCACGGAGTGGATTGTATTTTTATGATGTCCGGCGGAGGTGCAATGCATTTGAACGATTCAATTGGCAAGTGCAAAGGGCTGAAGTATATTTGCAATCAACATGAACAAGCTTGTGCCATTGCCGCTGAGGGTTACGCACGTATTAGTGGTAAGCTCGCTGCGGTTAATGTTACTACCGGGCCAGGAGGTACAAACACACTGACTGGGGTGTTTGGACAGTGGACAGATTCGGTTCCGGTAATATACATTTCTGGACAAGTTAAAACAGAAACTATGGTAGCAAATTATTCTGAATCTAGTTTGCGTCAACTAGGTGACCAGGAAATCAATATTATAGAAATAGTCAAGCCGATTACTAAATTTGCTGTATGTATAACTAACCCGTTAGATATTAAAAAATATTTAGATAAAGCTGTGTATATAGCTACTCATGGGCGTCCTGGCCCTGTTTGGTTGGATATTCCAATGAATATTCAGGGAGCTATGATTGATGAGGAAAAATTAACAGACTATCATTTTCATGAAGATGAATTTCATCCTGATGTAAAAAAAATACAATTGCAAGTTAGCGAATTGGTATCAATGCTCAAAACTGCCGAGCGTCCAGTGCTTTTGGCCGGATATGGTATAAGAATTGCTGGCGCACAAAATATTTTTTTAGAAATTGTACAGAAATTAGGTATACCAGTTGTGTCTTCATTTAATGGATGTGATTTGATTGCCACTGATCATCCCCAGTTTATTGGTAGGATTGGAAGTATCGGAGACAGGGCAGGTAATTTTGCACTGCAAAATTCTGACTTATTATTATGTATAGGTACGCGAAACAATATCAGACAAATTAGCTACAATTGGAAGTCGTTTGCCAGGAATGCAAAAAAGGTGGTAGTGGACATTGATATAGCGGAATTAAAAAAACCAACGTTAGTCCCAGATTTAGCTATAAACAGCGACGCTAAGTATTTTTTAGAAATTTTAAAATCACTCTTGGAGAAGACCGAGTTTACAGATCTAAGTTTTTGGAATAACTGGTGTTTGGAACGAAAAAAACGCTATCCAGTGGTATTGACGGAATATAAAAATATCAGTAACTTGGTTCAACCATATTATTTTACAAAAATATTGACTGAATGTATGCAAAAAGGCGACATAGTTGTCACTGGAAATGCTACGGTCAGTATCTGCATGTTTCAGGCTGCAATAGTCAAAGAAAATCAGAGACTATTGTGGAATTCTGGCTGTGCAGCTATGGGTTACGATTTGTCCGCGGCTATCGGGGCCTGTATTAGCATCAATCAGCAACCGATTATTTGCCTTGCTGGCGACGGTAGTTTGCAACTCAATATTCAGGAACTGCAAACGGTTTTGCATTACAAGTTGCCAATTAAAATATTTTATTTTAATAACAATGGATACGTTTCTATTAAACAGACGCAGGATTCTCATTTTGAAGGAAGGCGTGTTGCTTCATCTCCAGATAGTGGCGTGAGTTTTCCAGACATTATAAAATTAGCACAGGCATATGGTTTTCCAACTGAAGTTATCGCCAGCCATGGGGGGATGAGAGAAAAGATTCAGCGCGTACTTAGTGCTGACGGACCAATAATGTGTGAGGTTAAGTTGGTTTGCGATTACAAATTTAGTCCCAAGTTGTCTTCGCAAAAATTGCCAGATGGGCGCATGGTGTCTAGACCATTGGAAGATTTATTTCCATTTTTAAGTCGTGAAGAATTAAAACAAAATATGCTCGTTCCTTTTTTAGAAGACTAGACAGTTATTCAAATATATTTAACATTATGGAAGATTATAAAAATTTAGAACTGGGAATAGAAAGATTGCGTCAACCGCTAAGTTTGGAGCAGGTTAATTCATCAATTCTGACTCCGTATAGACAAATATTGTCCAGTATGAGACAGGTATATATTTTCGGGTGTAAGCAATTAGGGAAAAAAGTTTATGAAGGTTGTGTCACCGCAGGACTTGATGTTCTCGGTTTTATAGATAACAATTCATCTTTGCATGATAAACAGTGTTGTGGCAAAAAAGTTTATGCATTGAAGGAATTACCGCCAAAAACTCCTGCAGTTATTATTATTGCCTCGACAACTCATGAATATGAATTACACAATCAATTGATTTTGGCGGGGTTTGTTAATGTTATTGCATATCCCGTGCTTTCTGTATTTGATGCAGTACATTTTCCTCCAGAAGCAGTGCATAAAAATATGCAAGTTGATTTAATTAAAAATACTGAGCACTATTTGCAATTGTACCAAACTTTGGCCGACCAAAAATCTAAAAGAACCATCAATGGCATTATTAAATATCGCATGACTCTGAACCCTGTTTTTTTAAAGGAAATCTGCCAGACAGAACAACCGGAGTATTTTGATACTGATGTAGTTAGAATAAATCACGAGGAAGTTTTTGTAGATGGTGGAGGTTATGACGGTGATACTGTGTTGAATTTTTTACAAGCGACGAATAATCAATATAAGAAAATTTATTTTTTTGAACCTGATGGAAAACTTATACTTAAAGCAAAACAAACGCTTGCTGAATTTACTGATATTATTTTTTTTGAAGCTGCTATTTATTCTCACGCCAAGACATTGCGGTTTAAAACAACTGGGGGATTGGATGGGATGTTTGATGAGGAAGGAGATAGAGAAGTTAAAGCTATGATGCTTGATGAATGCATAAACGAAAAAATTACTTTTTTAAAATTGGACGTTGAGGGAGCTGAGACCGACGCTTTAATTGGTGCAAAAAAACATTTAGAGCAAGATGTACCCACCCTTGCCATTTCCGGATATCATAACCCTGCCGATATATGGCAGCTACCTGAGTTGATTAAATCTTTGAATTCTAGCTATCAGATTTACTTACGGCATTATTCTAATACCTCGTACGAAACTATTGTTTATGCCATATGAAATTCAATAATATAATTTTTGATTTTGATGGAACTTTAGTTGATACAAAGCCAGGAATAATAAAAGCTTTTCAAGCAATGATGGGTGATATGGGTGTTGAGCCAGCTGACGAAAAGACCATTGGTAAATTAATTGGAATTCCACTGGCGCAGTTCGTAGAAATTCTTTTGGAAACCCAAAATTTTGAGATTGTTAAAAAAGGAGTGGCATTATTTAAAAAATATTATAGTGAAAAATATATTTATGATAATATTATTTATGATGGCGTTTATGAACTACTGGACAATCTGAAGTCTGATTTTGCTGGAAATTATATTGTTAGTAATAAAATAAATATTTTTTTAAATAAGATATTAGAACAGCATGATATTAATAAATTTTTTGTTTTGGTCAGTGGAACCGATGGAACCGATATTAAATCAAAAAAGTCTAATTATTTGTGTAATTTAATTAAAAAAAATAATTTTGATCAAGCTAAAACTGTTATTATCGGCGATAGACGAGATGATATATTAGCTGGAAGATATAATTTAATACACACGATAGGAGTGACATATGGTTATGGTTCAAGAGAAGAATTGATTGAAGCCGGGGCTGAAATTATAGTTGAAAATACTGAGCAACTCAAACAAATTTTGAAATAATAATACTAACCTCCATAGTTTTTGACTTTATATAAAATAAAAGTATAGTTCTAGGTAGATGCAATCAGTATAGTAATTCATATAGAAATGGAGGATGCAATGCATTAAAATGAAAATGCCTTTGCTGGGTTTTCTGTAGTCGTGTCATCTGTTATAGAAAAGATGTGTGTTTGGAAAATGTCTGATTTACAAACAGTTTTCTATAAATGGAAAAATGATATCTAAACCATTAGAGGACATGTATCCATTTTTGGATAGAGATGAATTTAAATCTAACATGATAATAAAGCCACCAGAAGAATAATGAAAACCTATCTTGTTTGTTTTATTTAATATTCTCTATATACCACTCGATGGCGTTTTTTAGGCCTTTTTTGAAGTTTGTTTTTGCTTTGAAACCGAAGTGTTTTTTTGCCATAGTTGTGTCGAGCTGTCTTCTTGGTTGACCATCTGGCTTTGTTTTGTCCCATTTTATTTTTCCTTTATAGTCAGCTACAGCGCAAATTGTTTTTACCAAATCTTTAATTGATATTTCCATACCAGAGCCAATGTTTACCGGCTCATGTCCGTCATAACTCTCTGCAGCAAGAACAATAGCTTCAGCGGCGTCTTCAGCATAAAGAAATTCTCTCGTAGCTTTACCTGTGCCCCAAACTTCAACGAATGGAGATTTTTTCTCTTTAGCTTCCAGAACCTTTTTAATAAGTGCAGGAATAACATGACTTGAGTTTGGATTAAAATTGTCTCTAGGGCCATAAAGATTTACAGGAAGTAAATAAATTGAGTTAAAATTATATTCTTTTCTATAGGCTTGAGATTGTATAAGCATCATCTTTTTTGCGAGACCGTATGGTGCATTTGTTTCCTCGGGATATCCAATCCACAAATCTTTTTCCTTAAAAGGGGTAGGGGTGAACTTTGGATAGGCACAGATAGTACCCACAGCAACAAATTTTTCTACTTTTTCTTTTCGAGCTTCTTCCATAAGCTGAGCTCCCATCATAAGATTGTCATAGTAAAGCTGTCCTGGATGTTCTCTGTTAAAGCCGATCCCGCCAACTTTTGCTGCGAGGTGAATAACGATATCAATACCTTTTAATACTTTTTTGCAGTCCTCTAGCTTTCTTAAATCGTAATCTTTTGACCTTGGTATAGTAATATTTTCTATCGGAACACCTCTTTTAATAAGATTTTCTACAACAAATGAACCAAGGAAGCCGGCTCCACCTGTAACCAATATTTTTTTTGTTTTTAGATTAATTTTCATGGAATTTTATTTTTTTAGTGCTGATAATGTTTGTTTGACCCTTTCTTTTATGTGGGGGTGAAGTTTTTTGTCATTTACCGAAAACCATTTATGGTCACTGTGTTGTTTGTCGAATTTTAGATTAATATTTTCGTTTTCTAGAACGTAACCAAAGAAAACAGCAACGGCATGATAGGAAACATTTTCAAAAACGGAATTGCTATGAAAGTCTTGAGTAACCCCAGCAAAGAAAGCTTTTTTGGGATCTATTTTTAAACCTAGCTCACGTCTTGCTTGTCTCACTGCACCGTGAAGAAAAGGCTCTCCCTTGAGCAGTCTTCCACCAATTGTAAAATACACTCCTTTTACAGGTTCGTTGTTTCTTTTGAATAGAAGTGTTTTATCTTGCGTCTTGTTTAGCAAGACTATATCAATAGTAGAGACGGGCATGTGTGCAACTATGTCTTTGTAAACCTTATCAGGGATGAAGTTTTTGTCTTTTTTTTGTGCCATATGTTTTTGTATATTAGCATTTTAGAGGGGAAAATAAAACCTATTAAATTTAGCAATGTAGAATTGTCATTCCCGCGAAGGCGGGGATCCAGTATAATGAATACATGAAATATTATTATGTTTATATTTTGGCAAATGAGCACAATGGAACATTATATACAGGAGTTACGAACAATTTACAGCGTAGGATATATGAACATAAAAATGGTTTACTTGAAGGTTTTACTAAAAAGTACAATATTAAAACTCTCATTTATTATGAACAAACAACTGACGTTGAGAGTGCTATCGCTAGAGAAAAATGTATTAAAAAATGGAATCGGGTATGGAAAAGAAGATTGATTGAAAAAGATAATCCAGAATGGAAAGATTTGAGTTTTGACCTTTAATTTCACACTGGATTCCCGCCTTTGCGGGAATGACACAAATACGACAGGCCGAGCCACAAGAAACTGTAGTTACATATTATTTATTTATGCTATAATTCACCCGTTAAAGTTTTTGTTGACGTGCTGAAAATAGAAAAATGTTAAAGCGGTATTTGGTGTAAACCACACCACTTACGAAGCGTATTCTAGCTATTTGACGTCAGCACATTTTCATCAATAAAAATTTTCTCGGGTAAATTCATTAAAAATAACGTTGCAAGTCGAAAAAAATTTAATAATATAACTTGAAAGTTTTCCGAGGTCGAACCTTTTTGAATTCTCAAGGTTCCACCTCCGAAGCCAATAACAAGATGAATAACAAAAATTTAATTAAGTGGACAATAATGGCAGGTCTTTGGGGAGTTCTTTTAATCCCTTTCTTTGTAGCTAGCACAATGTTCTTTCCTTACATTTCTGGGAAAAACTTTGCTTTTAGAATAATTGTAGAAATAATATTTGCACTTTGGGTATATTTAGCTTTTATTGATGCAAAATACAGACCAAAATTTTCTTGGGTATCTGTTTCGGTTGCAGTATTTGTTTCTATAATGGCACTCGCTGATATTTTCGCAGTAAACCCTATGAAGGCTATTTGGAGCAACTATGAAAGAATGGATGGCTTTGTTACTCTTTTACACTTACTTATGTATTTGATGGTGTTTGGCTCAGTAATGAAGTCAAAACTAAATTGGTCATGGTTCTATCGCTCATCTGTGATAGCAAGCATCGGAATGATATTGTTTGTTATACAAGAATGGACAAAAACAGATGCAACCAGAGTCTCAGTAACTCTTGGAAATCCTATTTATGTTGCTGTATATTTTATGTTTAACTTTTTCTTTGCTCTGATACTTCTATATCAAGATGTAATAGTTGAAAGTGAAGATACCGCAAAGCCAGCAAAAACAATTTTTACAAACTGGCTCACTTACGCATATATTGGAGCTGCAGCTATTTGTGCTTTCGGTATCTGGAGAACATCTACAAGAGGTGTGATACTTGGACTACTTGGGGGATTGATAATCACTTCATTGATAATTGCCATTTTTGAAAAGAAAAATAAACTTATAAAAAATTCATTTATAGGACTGTTTGTTGTTATCGCAATACTTATTGGTGGATTCTTTGCACTTAAAGATACCTCATTTGTTAAAAACAATGTCACCCTTGGAAGACTGGCCCAGATATCATGGAGCAATGTTGCAGGACAAGGTCAAGCTAGACAGTATGTATGGCCAATGGCTTTGAAAGGTTTTGTGGAAAGACCAATACTTGGTTGGGGACAAGATGGATTCAATAATATATTTAACAAATATTATGATGAAAGAATGTACCTACAGGAACAATGGTTTGATAGAGCACACAATACTCCTTTAGATATACTTGTAGCAGGTGGATCACTCGGTATCTTATCTTATCTTTTGATTTTCTTTGCAGCCTTATTTGTAGTTTTAAAAAAGAAGAATAATTTTGGGGTAACGGAAATTGGTTTGATAGTAGGATTGCTCGCAGCATATTTTGCTCAAAATTTTTTTGTGTTTGATAACCTGATTAGCTATATGTTCTTTTTTGTGGTTCTTGCGTATTTGTATTCAAGAGACACACAAGGAGAATCAACAGACAAAAGAACAGTTTCAGAAGATATGGTGAACTATGTTGTCGCACCAATATTGGTAGTGGTGTTTGGATCAATGCTTTGGTATGCAAACGTGAAGCCAATAAACGCAAACACAGACTTGATAAAGGCAATGCAGTCTCTCAGCCAGTCTCCAGAAACATCACTTACTTATTTTAAACAAGTTTTTGCGGCGAATACTTTTGGAAGCCCAGAGGCAAGAGAACAAATAATAAGCATGGTTCCACAAATAGCATCAGCAACAACCATAGATGAAATAATACGACAGGAATTTACTGAACTTGGATATACTCAAATGCTAGAACAACTTAAGCAAACTCCAAATGATGCACGATACCAGTTTTTCATGGGGGTATTCTTAGACAACATGAGCCAGTATCAAATGGCCTTACCTTATTTGCAGAAATCTGTAGAACTTTCACCAAAGAAATTGACGATGTTATTTGAATTGACTAAATGTTATTCATATTTAGGACAAAAAGAAAAAGCTTTAGAAATTGCAAAAAGCACATATGATTTATTGCCAGAATATAATGAAGGCAGAATGAATTATGTTGCAGCTTTATTACTTAACGATCAAGATGTTCTAGCAAAACAAATTATGGGTTCTGCTACTACCACAAGTGAGTCGGTTGTAAGGGTGTACCTTATAAAAGCATCAGCATTTATTCAGAAGGGAGATAAATATTCTGCTGTAAGTGAAATTCAAAAAGCAATTAAAATCGCACCAGGGTTTAAAGTTCAGGGAGAAGAAATAATAAAAAATATTTGGGAGGGGACGGTGAAATAATCTACTAGGCAAGACCTAGTAGATTAGTTGAAATTAAACACAAAAGGGTTTCGCGAAGCGCGGACGCTACAAACAATTGAGAACGCCCAGTAATTTACTGGGCGTTTTCTTTTGTAGTGTGCGAGACGGAACGAGCGAAGGTGAGTGAGTCGGGGTCGGCATACTTTTTCAGCAGAAAAAGATATGTGATACCCTTTTGTGTTTATTTTTTTTATTGTCTTTGCGAAGTACGAAGCAATCTAGATTAATTAAATTCAATTAAACCTGGATTGCCACGTCACTCCGCTTCTCGCAAAGACGTGCAGTAAATTATATTAAATATAAATATATATTTATGATTTTTGTTTTATTAAAATATTTTAAATATTATTTATACTAAAGGTAAGACACCCCAGTACAAAGTCTAAATAGATTTTTGTTTTAATTTTTATTTACTTTGCAAATCCGCCTTCGGCTTTGTTTTGTTTTATTTTACACAGACTAACGACTTTTAACGGGGTTCTCAAAAAATATATTCATTGATTACCATTTATTATTTTTTGGAAGTTATCAACAGATGAAAAACTATTGTATTAATTTTAATTAGATGTAAAATTATAAGTAGCAGTAGGTTTAAAGTTTTTTAAAACTTTCGTCGATAAACTACTATTTATAAAAATAAAATAATTTTTCCAGATATCTCATAGGTTTCTCCTTAATCTGGAATACAAAAAAACATGGCAGCTAAAAAGAAAGCAAAGAAAGTAGTTAAGAAAGGTAAGAAGGTAGCAAAGAAAGGTAAGAAGAGATAACTCTTAAGAAAAAGGCGCACCGCAAGGTGCGCCTTTTTCTTTTATATATATTTGTATTCTGTAATGTCTTTGCGAGCGCAGCAAAGCAATCTAGATCAAATTAAATTAAACCTGGATTGC
>JAVHRR010000033.1:11060-32649 GCA_036171775.1 Minisyncoccota bacterium | reverse complement strand
GTGAAGAACTTGCTGAGAAAAAAGAAGTTTTGATTCTAACCAAAACAGATTTGGTGGATGAGAAAACTCTTGAAAAAGCAGTGAAGAAAATGTCCAAACTTAATCTAAACATTCTTACGGTTACAGTTTTGGATGACAAATCAATAAAGAATTTGAAAGATAGTTTAATAAAAATTTTAAGAAACATCAAATAGTTACCACAAAAAAATCGCCTTTTAAGGGCGATTTTTTTGTGGTAATATCAGTAAATAATTTATATGGCAGAAAATACCAAATACAAAGCAACAATAGGACTCGAAATTCATGCAGAGCTCAAAACACAAACAAAGATGTTTTGTTCTTGTAAGAACGATCCTGATGAAGAAAGACCAAACTCAAACATTTGCGAGATTTGTACTGCTCAACCAGGAACTTTGCCAGTATTAAATAAAAAGGCCATCGAACACGTTTTGAAAGTTGGGCTTGCCTGTGGTTCAAAAATTGCAGATTTTACAGAATGGGACAGAAAAAACTATTTTTATCCAGATATTCCAAAAGGCTACCAGATAACACAGTTTAAATATCCTTTGGTTTTGAGCGGGTCAATAAAAGGAGTTGAACTTACAAGGATTCATCTTGAAGAAGATACGGGTTCATCCACACATGATGCCGGAGCTTTTTCTCTTGTAAACTTTAATCGTGCCGGCGTTCCACTTATGGAGCTTGTCACAGAGCCAGTGATTCATAGTGGCAAACAAGCAGCAGATTTTGCAAAGGAACTTCAATTACTTTTACAATATATGGGAGCAGGGGATGCAAACATGGAAAAAGGCGAAATGAGAGTAGAAGCAAACATTTCAGTTTCAGATACAGATAAATTTGGGACAAAAGTAGAAATTAAAAATTTAAATTCATTTAGAACTGTGGAAAGAGCTGTAGCTTATGAAATAGAAAGACAGATAGATGCTATAGAAAAAGGAGAAAAAGTCATTCAGGAAACAAGGGGTTGGGATGAAGCAAAACAAAAAACATATTCTCAAAGAATAAAAGAAGATTCGCACGACTATAGATATTTCCCTGATCCAGATTTGCCGAAGATGATGATTTCAGAAGTTTTTGATTTGAAAGGTTTAAAAGAGAGTCTCCCCGAGCTTCCTTGGGAGAAAAGAGAAAAATATTTAAAGTCCTATGAAATTAAAGAACAGGATGCAGATTTCTTTGTGAACAATATTGAGTCTGGAAAGTTTTTTGAAGATGTTATTTCTGGTTTTGGTGGAAATAAAGATTTGATAAAACTTGCTTCAAACTATACTTCATCTGATCTAGTGGGTTTTATGTCAAAAAATTCTACTTTGAAAAATCCAGCACCAGATAAATTTGCAAAAATAATCGTTATGGTTTCAGAAGGGAAGTTATCTTCAAGAACAGCAAAGGATCTTATTGAAAGATTATTGAAAGATAATATTGACCCTGAGGAAGTGGCCAACAAAGAAGGATTAATACAGAAAAACGATGAAAGCGCAGTAAAAGAATTGGCTCAGAAATTAATCAGCGAAAATCCTAAGGTTGTAGCTGATTATAAAGCTGGAAAAGAAATGGCCCTGATGTTTTTTGTTGGACAAGTAATGAAAGCAACAAAAGGCTCTTCAAATCCTCAAGTGATAAAGAAAGTTTTGGTTGAATTACTATCGTAAAAACTACTAGGCAAGACCTAGTAGTTTTTATTTGTATGTAATATAATAGTCCCATGTCTATTCGTAAGGTCAATTTCGCAATAAATGAATATTACCACTTATATAATCGTGGTAATAGTAAGCAAAGAATTTTTCATGACAAAGAAGATCATTTTAGATTTATTAGTTTGATGTATGCATGTAATTCTAGTAATAATTTCAGAGCTCTTTCACTTAAATTAAAAGAAACACCGTATGACTTTGATAGGGGACAAAATATTATTTCAATTGGTGCATATTGTTTAATGCCAAATCATTTTCACATTCTGACTAAAGAAATCGATGAAAAAGGTATAAGTAAGTTTATGCAAAAATTAAGTACTGCATACTCAATGTATTATAATAAAAAGTATAAGCGAACCGGAGGACTTTTTGAAGGCAAATTTAAATCAGAACATCTGAATACTGATAGATATCTTAAATATTTATTTTCTTATATACATTTAAATCCAGTAAAGTTAATAGATAAAGAGTGGAAAGAAAAAGGAGTCAAAAATATACCGCAAACGATTGATTATTTACAAACCTATGAATATTCAAGTTATTTAGATTATTTATTAAACCCAAGAGGCCAAGGTGTTATTTTAAACACAAAAGATTTTCCTAATTATTTTTTAACAAAACCGATTTTTCAAAAAGATATTTTTGAGTGGTTAAGTTACCAAACCTACTAGGCAAGGCCTAGTAGACCTAGTAGATTTGGTTTTTTTATTTTACATCTTAGTGATATAATATTTGTATATGCACAAACTAGGTTATAGAAATCATAAACCCAAAATATACATAGGCGCGGATCATGCCGGCTTTGATTTGAAAGAGGAGCTAATACCTTTCATAAAAAAACTTGGTTATGAAACTGTTGACTGTGGGGCTTATGAATACGACAGTGCTGACGACTATCCAGATTTTATTTCTCCAGTGGCTAAAGCTGTGGCTTTAAATCCTGAAAGGAACTGCGGAATAATACTTGGTGGTTCAGGACAAGGTGAAGCTATGGTCGCAAATCGATATCCAAATGTTCGGGCAACGGTGTATTATGGTGACCCAGGATTTTTTTCAAAAGGTTTGATAGTAAAAATTGGCAGAGAACACAACGATTCAAATGTTCTTTCATTGGGTTCTAGATTTTTGAAAACAAAACAAGCAGAAAAAGCAATCAAGGTATGGCTTTCAACTCATTTTACTAATGAAGAAAGACACGTTCGAAGAATTAAAAAAATAGAAAGAATTTCAAGAGAAATAAAAAATAATTTTGATTTTAAGTGATAGCTAGCTTGTAGAAAGTGGCTTCTTAGCTTTTTAGATGATTACAAAAGGCGGTTCACATATCTTTTTCTGCTGAAAAAGTATGCCGACCCCGACTCACTCGCCTACGCTCACTCCGTCTCGCACAATGCAAAAGAAAATCACCCATAAATAACAGGGTGATTTTAATATGTTTGCAGTGTGCGCACTTCGCGAACCGCCTTCTGTGTTGAATTATAATTTCCTAATAAGCTAAAAAGCTACAAGCTAAATCTTAGCTTACAAGCGCAATGATTACACCTATTATTGCGAAGACTACACCCATAATCCAATATCTCATAACAACTTTTTCTTTAGACCAGCCGATGGCTTCAAAATGGTGATGAAGTGGAGCAACTTTAAAAACTCGGTGTTTGTTAAAATATTTATAAGAAATTATTTGTATAATAACTGAAGCTGAAGTAACAACTAACGGTAGAGCAATAATAGGAAGAACAGCCACAGAATTGGTCATAAAGGCTATTACAGACAATGTTACTGTAAGTCCCAGGATTCCTGTCTCTCCCATGTAAAATCTTGCAGGGGGCACATTGAACCATAAAAAAGCTGATATTGATCCTGATATAACAGCACAGAAAACAGCAATATCTATTTGGTTGTTTACAAAAGCAATGACTGCATAAGCTGTAAATATAATCGCCATGATACCACCAGACAAGCCGTCTATTCCGTCTATGACGCTAGAAGAAAAAACAGCGAGCATAACCATGATGAAGAAAGGTATAAACCATAGACCAAGCGCAATATCACCACCGAAAGGCATATGAATTGAAGTTACTCCAAGCTTATTGTAAAACCAAAAACCAATAACAAGACCAATAAGTGCAACTGCAATTATTTTGATTTTTCTATAAATAATGCTGTCTTTTGCATATCCACCTTTTCCGATAATTTGCAACATATCATCAACAAGACCAATAAGAGATGCAATGATAAGTGCTGCGAGTGGAACAAAAGTTTGATTACGGCTCAAAAAGTTTAGCTTCGCTGTAATATCTGTTGGAAATAGTACTGATATTAAATATATTACAAGCACGGTAAGCAATACTGAGACCCATATTATTATTCCTCCGACGCGTGGAGTTGAAAGCTCACCCTTAGTATTGTGCACTTTAGCAAAATTTTCAGAAGCCACAGCATCAGTTCTCGCATTCTTTTTCCACATTTTGTATTTATAAAAAATGTTTGTGAAGAATGGTGTTATAGCTAGGCCCCAAAAAAAGGCTAAAATAGATGGCACGACAACTTTTAATACGTTAATTATCATTTACCCGAGAAAATTTTTGCTAATAAAAAAGTTGCTTAGGACCTTTTTGATATAATTTCTACCGTATTGTGTTTTCATATATTTTTCTCTATTATACGCGTCTGTATTATTAATATACGCTTCGTAGTATATAAGTGCAAATGGTACATTTTTCTTAGTTGAATCAACTTTTTTTGCATTATGCAATAATAATCTAGCTTTTATATCTTTGGTACACCCCGTATACATTTCACCATTCTTTTTACTTTGTATAATATATAGATATTGCATAATGTGTTAGCAAAAACTTTAACGGGTGAATATTGAATTATTTTTAATATTTAGTATAAAAGCATTGTAGCATATTGATACGTTGATATGAAGATTAATTTCACACCAATCACATACATGATATACTTGGAATTGTTATAAATTAATACATAAAAACATGACAGAAGTACTCCCAGCAATAATACCAGAATCATATGAAGATCTTTGCTCTAAGATGGCCGTTGTTAAAGGTATCGTAAACTTGGTACAAGTAGATATTTGTGATGGAAGATTTGTTCCTTCAGTGAGCTGGCCATATATTGGCGATCCAGAAGGACATTTTGAGAAAATGACAACAGAAGAACAGGAAGGTTTTCCTTTTTGGGAAAATATGGATTTTGAAGCAGACCTAATGATTAATCTTACACAGGAATTAGCAGAAAAATGGATAAAGGTTGGAGCAAAGGCACTTGTCTTACATATTGAGTCATCTCCAAATATTTTAGATATTGTAAAAGAGATTAGAAAAACTTATGGATATTCTGGAGATTCAGTCGCAAGTGTAGAAATAGGAATTGCTATAAATATTGATACTGATAATAAAGTCTTGGATGGGTTTTTAGAAAAAAATTCAGAAGGAAGAAGACTTGCTGATTTTGTGCAGTTTATGGGAATCGATAAGATAGGGTATCAGGGACAAGAATTTGACGAAGAAGTTTATAAAAAAATAAAAGAATTAAGAAATAAATATTCTGATGTAACGATAAGTATCGATGGTGGAGTAAACTTCGATAATTATAAAGAATTAGTAAAAGCAGGAGCGAATAAACTTATTTCCGGGTCGGCAATTTATGAAAGTGAAAATATTAAACAAGCGGTAGAAGAAATGTCAGGAAAGCTTGTAGAAAGTAGCTTGTAGCTTTTTAGGAAAGACAAAATAAATAAAATATGGACAAAAAAATTTTGACAGAAACAGTATCACGTCTCACGGCATCACCAAAAGGTATTCTTGCTATAGATGAAAGTATACCAACGTGTAATAAACGTTTTGAGAAGCTTGGCATTATTCCTTCAGAAGAAAATCGTAGAGCATACCGAGAATTACTTGTAACAGCTCCAAATATTGAACAGTATATTTCTGGTTATATTCTATATGACGAAACAATACGTCAGAAAACTATGGATGGAAAAAGTTTTGTATCAGTTTTGAAAGAAAAGGTTATAGACATTGGAATAAAAGTAGACATGGGAACAAAAGATTTTCCACCACATTTGGGAGATAAAGTTACCGAGGGTCTTACAGGTCTTACCGAGCGTTTACAAGAATATATAGAAATGGGTGCGACATTTGCCAAGTGGCGTGCGATATACAATATAGGTAAAGAAACACCTAGCGAAGCATGTATGCAAGCAAATGCTGATATTTTTGCTGAGTATGCGTACCTATGTCAGAATGCAGGAATTGTGCCTATTGTGGAGCCTGAAATATTGATAGATGGAGACCATACAATAGAGCAATGTTTTGTGATAACTGCACAAAATTTTGATATTATATTTAAGACACTTAAAGAAAAAAACATTTTTCTTCCCGGCATGATTTTGAAGACGAGTATGGTTATTTCTGGAAAAGAATCTACGATGCAATCACAGTCGGATAATATTGCTGAGCTGACCATCAAATGTCTTACAGAACATGTACCAAAAGAAATAGGAGGTATTGTTTTTCTTTCAGGGGGGCAGGGGGACGAGGAAGCAACTCAAAATTTGAATGCAATGCATAAACATGAACCTTTGCCATGGCCACTTACATTCTCTTATGGACGAGCAATACAAAATAAAGCACTCGTGAGCTGGGCTAAAAATTCATCTGATGTTTCTTCTGCACAAAAACTACTTCTCGCTGCAGCAAAAGCAAATAGTTTGGCACGTATAGGAAAATATAAAACAAACAATATTAAAAAATTTATTTTAAAACTAATTGGTCGTTAGGTGGCTTGATTTATAGTTTTTTTTATGTATAATTGACCGGATTAAGTTTTTGTTGACGTTATTGAGAATACTTTATGGCTAAGGGTGTGTTTGTAATATTATAATCAGTTTTAGATTATGAATGAACTCTGATTTTAGAAGTAAAGGTATATAAAACAATAACAGATAGTCAGTAAAAATTTTTTCTAAAATATGATTACATTAAAAGTAGAAAAGAGAGATATTAAGGAACCTTTGGGTGAGATGAGAAAGGCAGGACAAATGCCAGCTGTTTTTTATGGAAAAAAAGAAGCCGCCACATCTATCAAAGTTCCATTCGCAATTTTTGAAAAAACATTGAAAGATGCTGGAGAATCAACAATCTTACACCTTGAAGGAAAAGATATTGATGTTGATGTTCTTATTCACGAAGTAGACTTAGATCCAGTCACAGACAAACCAAGACACGCAGACTTTTATGCCATTGAAAAAGGAAAGAAGCTTGCTATCCCAGTACCAATTGTATTTATTGGAGTATCTCCAGCAGTAAAAGACCTTGGAGCAGTATTGATAAAAGTTATGCATGAAGTTGAAATTGAAGCTTTGCCAAAAGATTTGCCACATAAGATTGATGTTGATCTTTCAAGCCTAAAAACATTTGATAGCGTTATCACAGCTGCAGACATTAAACTTCCAGAAGGAGTTGTACTAAAAATCAAACCAGAAGAAGTTATTGCCTCAGTATATGAACCAAAAGAAGAAGTAGTAGAAGCCGCTCCAGTAGATCTTTCAGCAATAGAAGTTGTAAAGAAAGGTAAGGAAGCTAAAGAAGGTGCTGAAGGTGCAGAAGCCCCAGCAGCAGAAGCCCCAAAGAAAGAAGAAAAGAAAAAATAATGATACTAAACAAAAAGAGTTTCGCGAAGCGAAACTCTTTTTGTTTTATCTAAGAAGCTAAAAAGCTAATTCCTACAACCTAGTTCGCGCGTCTATTTTTTCTTCGTTAAATATAGTAAAATACATAAGTTAGATGAAAAAATTACTTTTAACATTTATTTACTCAGCAGCTTTTTTATTCCCTGTAGTGGCAGGGGCTGTTACTTGTGATTCAAACCTAGATGGCAAAAGCGACTTTGAGCTCCAGGCTATTTCCATACAATGCGATTTGGACCTTGCTGAACTAAACAATCAGTTCGAAAACACTAAGAAATACTCATCAGAGCTTGAAAAAGGTATTGCAGAACTTAATTACAATATCAAAAAAATGCAATTGGAGATAAAGGCTAAAAATGCAAAAATTAAACAATTAGGCGAAAATATTGTTGTAAAGACCCAGTATATTGGCAAACTGTCAGACAGAATGGATGATATCAAAAAATCTATTGGTAAAATGCTAAGGGATACTTATTCTATGGATGATACTTCCATTATCAATGTGCTTTTATCAAGCGAAGATCTTTCTAAATTTTTTATAGATACAGACAACTATGCAACCATAAATGAAAAACTTCACGAGCTTATACAAGAACTAAACGGTGTTAAAAAGACTTCAGAAACAGAAAAAAAAGATCTTGAAACAAAACAAACTCAGGAATCTAAACTTAAGTTTGAACAAGAGAAATCAAAAAAGGCAACAGAAGGTTTAAAAACTGAAAAGCAAACAATTTTGTCTTTAACAAAAAATAAAGAAACTGAATATAAAAAACTTATAGCTGAAAAAGAGAAATTAAAAAATCAAATTAGAAACAAACTTTACAGAACAGCGGGTGGTATGGAAATATCCTTCGGAGATGCTTTGAAACTTATTCAGCCTTACGAAAGTACCATTGGCGTAGACTCTGCTCTTGTTCTGGCTGTACTTTTTCAAGAATCAGCCATAGACAATACTATTGGTAAAAATATTGGGAAATGTACTTATAATCAGGCTTCAGCTTGCGTGTCCGGAAAAACGGTTATGTCTGAGACACAAAAACCATCTTACTTGTCTATAATGAGTAATCTTGGCCTAAACCCAAATGTTACTCAAGTGTCCTGTGCTATATGTAGAGATGGAAACTATGGTGGAGCTATGGGACCTGCTCAATTTATGCCAGTTACGTGGGACGGTATAGCTAAAAGGGTTTCAAATATAATAGGTGTATCGTACCCATCTCCATTTGAAAATTTAGCTGCGTTTACTGCTTCTGCTGTATTGCTTAAAGATAATCAAACAAGATGTAAAACTGCTTATTCCAAAAGAAATGATATTTGGTCTTGTGCTGCATCAAAATATTATGGCGGGCTTAGTTTGACGGGAAGTAGACTTAGAAGTTATATGCGTTATGGCTATGGAGCGTCAGTACTAAAGAGAGCACTACAGTTTGAGAAAGATATAGAGACTTTGAGTTTGTAATAAAGGACGAGCGCTTTTAAAGGAAAAAATACAAGGGCGGTTTGCGGAGCAAACCGCCCTTGTATTTTTTAAAAAATCTGATAATATGTAAAAACTATGAAAAAAGACATTCACCCAAAATATTTTGATAAAGCAAAGACAACCTGCGTATGCGGAGCTACTTATGATTTTGGATCAACCAAAGAAACTATCAATGTTGAAATCTGTGGTAATTGCCACCCATTTTATACTGGAAATGAGAAGGTTCTAGACACTGCTGGTAGAGTAGAAAAGTTTAGAGCAAGAAAAGCAGCTGGTGTTACAAAGGCCGCTATCAAGAAGACTTCTAAATCTGCTAAATAGCTATTTTGCAATAAAACCGTGCCAAAAGTGCGGTTTTATTATTGTGTCAAATTTAAAACAAGATAGGTCAGTGTGTCATTCCAGCGGAGGCGGGAATCCAGTATAATTAAATTCAACCTAGATTCCCGTCTGCACGGGAATGACAAAAACAAATTATGAATCCAAATCAAGAATTAATAGAAGAATTCAGAAAAAATAAAAAAACAACTTTTCTAGCTGAAGAGTATATTCGTTTGGAAAATGAAGAAGAATCTATTAAAAAAATGTCCGAAAAGGACCCAACGATGTTTTCTCTTGCAGAAGAAGAAATAAAAAGTATAAATTCTCAAAAAGAAAATCTGTTGGAACAAATGAAAAGTATTACTGCCGTCGATGAAGAAGTAGACAAATTTCCCAATGAGGCGGTTATGGAAATCCGCGCTGGAGTAGGTGGGGAAGAAGCTGCTATTTTTGCTGAAGACTTATTGAAAATGTACAAGAGATTTTGTGAATTAAAAAAGTGGTCATTTACTTTTGTAAACGAATCAAGATCAGCACAAGGAGGCTACAAAGAAGTCTCAGTAGAGATTAAAGGTAAAGATGTTTACAGAGAACTTAGGTTTGAAACAGGAGTACATAGAGTGCAAAGAGTTCCAGAGACAGAAAAGTCTGGAAGAGTACACACTTCAACTGCTTCAATTGCGATTTTGCCAATAAGAAAGAAATCAAAAGTAGAAATTAAACCTTCAGATTTAATGATAGAAACTTCACGTTCTGGAGGAGCTGGAGGTCAAAACGTAAACAAAGTTGAAACTGCAGTAAGAATCGTTCACTTACCATCTGGTATAGATGTAAGATCAACTGCTGAAAGAAGCCAGATAAAAAACAAAGAAAGAGCGATGTCTATTCTTTTGGCAAAGCTTGAAGTCAAAAAGAAGGAAGAGGAAGCAAAGAAGTTTGCTTTTGAAAGAAAAGAGCAAATAGGGACAGCTGATAGATCTGAAAAAATAAGAACTTATAATATTTTACAAGATAGAGTTACAGACCACAGAGTAAAGCACTCTTGGTACAACATTGAAAACATATTAGCCGGGGATGGTTTGGCCGATGTTGTTGATTATGTTGTAAAAAACGACTGCAAACCACAAGTGGGAGATTCAGAGGCAGATGATGAGTAAGACGATGAAAAAGGGTTGCTAAGTAACCCTTTTTCTGATAGACTGTTTTTCACTTATGACAGAAGAAAAGAAAACAAAAAACAACGACGTAATTGACACCATGTTTAAAGTTGGTGCCCATTTCGGTTATCAGAAATCAAGAAGAGATGCTTCAACAACATCATTTATTTTTGGAACTAAAAATAAAGTAGAAATAATTGATCTTGAGAAAACAGCAGAACAACTTGAAAAAGCAAAGGAGTTTGTTACAGCTCTTGGAAAAGCAGGAAAACAAATGCTATTTGTTGGAGGAAAGAGTGAAGCAAAAACAGCAATAAAAATAGGCGCAATGTCTGTAGATATGCCATACGTAGATGGTAGATGGATAGGAGGTGCCATTACAAATTTCCCTGAGATTAAAAAGAGAATCGCCAAATTTGAAGATTTACAAAAACAAAAGGAAAAGGGTGAACTTACAAAATACACAAAGAAAGAAAGATTACTTATCGACAGAGAAATAGACAATCTTGACGTTATGTTTTCAGGAATTGTAAGCATGAAGGATGCTCCAAAGGCTTTGTTTGTAATTGATCCAAAGAAAGAATTTATCGCAGTAGCAGAAGCAAAGAAATTTAATATTCCAGTTATCGCCCTTGCTAACACAGATTGCAATATAAAACTTCTAGATTTTCCTATCGTTGCAAACGATGCGTCAGTTTCAAGTATTGAATTTTTTGTCTCAGAAATAGTAAAAGCATATAAAGCTGGAAAAGCAGCTAAAGTTTAAATCTCCTTTTTACAACTAGATTGTAAAAGTGCTATAATGTGGTCTCTTATTAAATTATTTTAATCTGAAAGATCATCACGCTTGAGTAAAATTTGTGTGGTGAGATTTCGAAAAATCATATGGATATATCAATGGAATTAGTGAAAGAACTTAGAGAAAAAACAGGCATTTCTATAATGCAGTGTAAAAAAGCCCTTGAAGATGCAGCAGGAGATATGAATAAGGCAATGGTTTTTCTTCAGAAAAAAGGTGCAGAAACAGCAGCAAAAAAGTCAGACAGAATTTTAAAATCAAGCAGGATTGTTTCTTATGTGCATGGAGTAGGAAAAGTTGGCGTAATGCTAGAACTTTGCAGTGAATCAGATTTCGTATCAAAACACGAAGATTTCCAAAAATTGGCTTATGATATTGCTATGCAAATAGCTGCTACAAGCCCCGCTTTTATTAAAAAAGAAAGTATTTCTGCAGATGAAAAAGCAAAAGTAATGGACGCTCTAGCTGACGAAGTAAAAGATAAGCCAGAGGCAATGAGAGAAAAAATATTAAGCGGTAAAATAGACGCCTTCTTTAAAGAGAGAATTTTGCTTGAACAAGATTTCATAAAAGATCCAAGTATTTCTGTAAATACTCTTATTCAGAATGCTATTCAAAAGTTCGGCGAGAAAATAGAAATCGCTAGATTTGTTCGTTTCAACGCAAGTGAAAACAACGACAAAATCTGTTCGCTTTAGTTTCCCTAAATAATTCTATATGGTTATAGCTATATTTTATATATCTTTAATATCTCTAATAGCAATGTTTGCTTTGAAGTATTTTGGTATATCTTTTGCTCACCATGAAGTCATTTCAGACATCGTATGCAAGAATGATGAGCACTGCCACAAGATAGTTCACCATAGTAAAAAGGCAATATCTCACATAAAATTTAAGAATTTTCACCGTCTTACAGTACTTGTTGTCAATTTTATTAAAAAGGAAAGTATTTATTTTAAAAAAAGATTTGATAGTCAACAACCTGCCTTTTTTCTAAGCCCACAAAAACCCAATCAAACACATAGACATTCAGTATCTTTTTTCCTTAAAAAAGTTTCAGAGTACAAAGACCATATGGGGGATAGGAATGTAAATCATTAATTTATAATAAAAAAACATGTCGGAAGACATGTTTTTTTGTTAGCACACTTATATCAGGTGGCCCCAGACTTTCCCGCGACTCACACCTCGTCGACACTCGGCGTGGTCTGCACCACAAGAGTACTTCTATTTTTATTAATAAAAATATGTCGGGCACCGCCTCATTAGTTCCACAAGCTTGTGGAACACAATTCCGGCGTTCAAATCTGGACGCAAGCAAAGCAGTTTGTTTTGGAGCCACCTCCCAGATTTGAACTGGGGACCTTCACTTTACAAAAGTGTTGCTCTACCAACTGAGCTAAGGTGGCCTATTTCTTTGTCTCGATATTATACATAATTTTATAAAAAAAACCAGCTTTTATGTTTGTTATTTGGATTAAAACACAGCATCTAGAAAACAGAAAACAAATTCACTATTTGTTTAATTTATACAATATTTATGAATTGTTGCATTAGATCAAATAGCTGTTCTAATGGCCAATACTGACGCTCTACAGGGCTATTAAGCATGCGAATATGGAATAGTTTAGTTAAAAAATCCCCAAGGTCCGACCTTGGGGATTTTTTAATTGGTAGCTTCAACCTTTTTCGTACTTGTTGCCAGAGCTTCTTTATCCCAAACTTTTGTCTCAGGTATAATCTTTTTTATCTCTTCAATCGTTTTTAAACCATATGTAACTTTTCCATTTATATACAACGCTGGAAGTTTATTTTCTATGCCGTATATAGACTTCAATGTTTCTATGGTAGGTGTATTAAAGTCATAGTCGAAAGAATATATTCTTATTTGCGGATACATTTCATGAAGTTTTGTAAGTACATATCCTTCATTTTGACATTCTGTACAGGAGCTTTTATTAGAATAAAAATATAAAATAAAAGCTGTTTTATCTTTACATTTTTCAGATATTTTTTTCATCAAAAGGTAATCCTTGATTTCTAGTAGGGAATAGTAAGTTTTTAAATTTTGAAAGTCCGGATCATCAGCACCTATTTTCTCTTCAGCATACGAAAGCTTATCACCAAGCTGACTGACCTCTCTAGAAAGGGTATTGTCACCGATGTTTTTGCATGAAGATTCTGCCAATAAAGAAAATTGTGTCTCTGAGGAAAGAATATCCAGTGATATTTTATCTTCCATTGTTTTCAATTGGTTCAACTTTTTTTCACTAAAATAGTTGCTTATATATATAGCTGTTGCAAATATTAAAGCGGTTATTAAAAATGAATAAAAATATTTCATCCAGTCTGTTTTTTCTCTAACATTTTCTATCTCCATGTTATTGTTTTTGAAAAAATAGTATTAAATACAGCACCGAAAAGCCACAAGGGAGCTATCACAGGATAAATAAACAAAAAGTAAAATAACTCAGGTTTAATTTTAAGTTTTCCTTCGGCCAATTTGATTGATATCAAAATCAACGTGATACTTGCGACGACTGAAAATACGCCAATTACTGAAACTAGTCCTGTATTAAAATAAAACCAATCGATGTGAAATTTGTGGAAAGAAAAACCTATAAGCTTAAACTTTGCTATTTGTTCAAAGACTGTATTTATGTTTGATAGTACAAAATTTGTTGCAAGATATATCGTAGAGAAAATTGACACTACGGCAAAGGGCAAAATAAAGAAGCTAAGATTGCCATACTCCTTTTTGAAAAACATATGCTTGTAGTCGATTGTGTTTTTCAAAAAACCATAAGTCCATCTTCGTCTTTGTTTGTATAGAGTCTTTATATTTTTAGGTGTGACTGTGTAAACAAAAGATCTGTGGCTGTTTGCTATCTTATAATTATTTTTTTGCATTCTTAATGCCATTTCCAAATCTTCTGTGTGATGCGCATGCCTATAATTACCAATATTTTCAAATATTTTTCTTCTAAAAATTGTGAAAGGTCCTGGCGTGACATGAAGTGCATTTAAGTATGTAAGTATTTTTCTTACAAAGATACCCCAGCTGTATTCAACCTTTTGAATTTTTTGTAATATGTTTTTTGGTTCATATACTTTGATAGATGGAACGACGGCCATTATTTTAGGATTTTCAAAATATGGAAGCATAATTTTCAGTGCGTCTTTATCTACAAAAGAATCTGCATCAAGACAACCAAAAAGATCAGCTGTACTATTTTTAATACCAAAATTCAATGCAGTATATTTACCACCATTTTCTTTATGATGAATTTGTACCTGAGCGTTTTCTTTAAATATCTCTAAAGTTTTAAGAGAATCATCTACGCTCCCGTCGTCTATTACCATTATTCTAAGTTTGTCTTTTGGGTATTCAAGATTTAGCAGGGAATTGATAGTCGCGATTATTGTAGTGCTTTCGTTATAACATGGGACAATAATGTCAACAGAAGGCCAATTTGTTCCCTCCATCTTTAAATATTCAGTTTTGATATGCTTTCTCTTTTCAAAGTAAGTTATCATCAAAAAAACCTCGAAATATAATGATCCGAACAACAATATGTATATAATAATACTGGAAATCATGCATGCAATATAGCATTTTTTATTATTTTATAAAAGCATAATTTGGGTTTATCTTTTGTGTTTTTTCTGTATAATTAACCCGTTAAAGTTTTTGCTAACACATTATGCAATATCTATATATTATACAAAGTAAAAAGAATGGTGAAATGTATACGGGGTGTACCAAAGATATAAAAGCTAGATTATTATTGCATAATGCAAAAAAAGTTGATTCAACTAAGAAAAATGTACCATTTGCACTTATATACTACGAAGCGTATATTAATAATACAGACGCGTATAATAGAGAAAAATATATGAAAACACAATACGGTAGAAATTATATCAAAAAGGTCCTAAGCAACTTTTTTATTAGCAAAAATTTTCTCGGGTAAATATGCAAAATTCTGAACAAAAACCTACGCACGTGCACCCACTTACAAGGGTAATAAATGACATAAACGAGATTTTTTATGAAATGGGTTTTTCTCTTGTCGATGGACCAGAGCTTGAAACAGAATATTACAATTTTGATGCATTAAATGTTCCTAAAGATCACCCCGCAAGAGACATGCAAGACACCTTTTGGCTAAAACCAAACAAAGACTTTGCTGGAGTAGAAAGAAAACTTATGCGAACACAAACAAGCCCAATGCAGATTCACTTCATGGAGGAAAATAAACCACCACTAAGAATAATTTGCCCTGGAAAAACTTACAGAAAAGAAGCTACAGATGCCACGCACGAAATGCAGTTTCAGCAAATTGAAGGTTTGTATGTAGATAAGGATGTCTCTTTGGCTACCCTTAAATCCGTTTTGAATGAATTTTTTGATAAATTTTTTGAAAGAGATGTTGATATAAGATTTAGACCTAGTTATTTTCCTTTTGTTGAGCCAGGTGCCGAAATAGACATCACTTGTTTTAAATGTAACGGCGGAGAAGCGGGATGTTCAATATGTAAAGGCACTGGCTGGGTAGAAGTAATGGGAGCAGGACTTGTTCATCCAACTGTTTTAAAAAATGTCGGTATTGATTCAACTAAGTGGAAAGGTTTTGCGTTTGGAGGAGGTATTGAAAGATTGGCGATGCTCAAATATGGAATAGACGACATAAGATTGTTTTATTCAGGAGATTTAAGATTAGTAAATCAATTTTAAAATGAGTGAAGGAATAATGAAAAAACCAGAAGTCGGCGTAGATGTAGTAATCAGAAAAGGTGACACAATTCTTTTGCATGAAAGAAAAGGCAATAACAATGATTGGGTATGGTCTGTTCCAGGAGGGCATCTGGAAATTTTTGAAGAAATAACTGATTGTGCAAAAAGAGAGACACACGAAGAAATGGGTGTAAGTATTAAAAACCTGAAGGTAGTACAAATATTAAATAATATATATAAGGATATAGGTAAACATTATGTAACATTTTACGTTGATTCTGAAATTGCCAATGGAGAACCAAAAATTATGGAGCCAGAAAAATGCAGATCAATAAAGTGGTTTAAAATATCGGAATTACCGAAAAATTTATTTTCTAGTTTTCAAAAATTAATAGATACAGGATATTTTAAATAAAATTATGAAAGTTTCTTACAAATGGCTAAATGAATATTTTGAAGGAAAAGGACCAAAGTCAGAAAAAGCTGCTGATCTTTTGACCATGCACTCAATGGAGGTGGAAGATTCCGAGAAGGTAGGCGAAGATACAGTCTTAAATGTAAAAACACTCCCAAACAATAATCATAGCTGTCTTTGTCATAGGGGTATTGTTCGTGAGATTGGAACTTTGGCAAACATAAAATGTAATATGTATTCAAGAGATTTTATCAACTTGGAAGCCCGGCTTCCAAGTGAAAGAAAGTTGGCTGTTGTGATTGAAGACGAAAAGCTTTGTAGAAGATATATCGGTAGAGTTGTAGAAAATATTAAAGTAGGGCCTTCACCGGTTTGGCTCAAAGAAAAGCTTGAAACACTAGGACAAAGATCAATCAACAACGTTGTTGATGCAACAAACTTTGTAATGCTTGAAGTTGGTCAGCCAATGCACGCTTTTGATGCTGATAAAATAGGAACAGAAATTGTTGTTAAAAATGCATCAAAAGGACAAAAGATAACTACCTTAGACAAAAAAGAAGTTGAGTTGGATGAAAGTGTTTTACTTATAACTGATGGCAAAAACCCATTAGCTATCGCTGGAGTAAAAGGTGGAAATTTTGCCGAGCTTGAAATGAGTACTAAGAATATTATTTTAGAATCAGCAAATTTTGATCCAATATTAATTAGAAAAACCGCCCAGAAAATAAAAATACAAACTGACGCCTCAAAGAGATATGAAAATGATTTAACACAAGAACTTTGTGGTGAGGCAATGGATATTCTTACAAAACTTATTGTAGAAATTGCTGGTACGAAAGACACTAAAGTTGGAGAAGCTGTTGATAATTATCCAACGAAAGCTGAAAAGGTGGAACTCGGTATTTCGTCAAAGGAAGTAAGCTCAATAATTGGCGTTGAAATAAAGGATTCGGACGTTGAAGACATACTTAATAGATTTCAATTTATTTGGAAAAAAGTTGGAGATCAATTTGTTATAAATGTGCCAATTGAAAGATTGGATTTGAGAATAAAAGAAGATCTAGCCGAGGAGATCGGCAGGGTATTTGGATATGAAAAAATTATAGACATATCAATTCCTAAAAATACCGAAAAAGTTAAAATAGATAAAGGTTTTGCATATAAAGAAAAAATAAGAAGAATTTTGTATGCAGAGGGTTTTTCTGAGGTGATGAATTATACTTTTGTTCAGAAAGGGGAAATAGAACTTTTAAACCCGATGTCACCCGAAAGAAGATTTTTAAGAACGAACCTTACTGATGGAATGAAAGATTGTTTAGAATTTAATGTTAGATATTCTGAGCTTGTAGATATGCCACAAATAAGAATATTTGAATTTGGACATGTCTTTGAAAATGCAGGGGAAGAGACGCACCTTGTTATCGGTGTAAAAAATCCGTTGGGAATAAAAAAACCAAAAGAGAAGGAAACTTTGGATTCTGTATTAAAAATTATTAGTGAAAAAGTCGGACTTGAATTTAAGAATAATAGCAAAACAGAAAACATCGCGGAATTTAGTTGTGGAGATATTTTAGAAAAATTTCCGGAAGCCACCGAATACGATTTTTCAGAAGTTGGGGACAAAACAAAAAAATATAATAAAATTTCTCAATATCCATACATGATTCGTGACATTGCAGTATTCACCCCAGAGGGAACAAAAGCTGAAGATGTGTTTGCGATTATACAAAAGGAATCAGGGAAGCTCATGATAAAAAACAGATTGTTTGATGTATTCTCAAAAACTTTCGAAGACGGAAGTATGAAAACTTCTTATGCGTATCGTTTGATTTTCCAGTCATACGAAAGAACCCTTACAGATGACGAAGTAAATAAAATTATGGAAAAAATGACAGAAAAAATGAATGCGAATAGTGGATGGCAGGTAAGGTAGAAAAACTAAAAAGTAAAAAGGCAGGTCCATAAATCGGACCTGCCTTTTTTAAAACTAACGTCTTCTAACCCTCCATGAGGTCGGCCAGTACTGATGACCAGCTTTTACCCTCATTGCCAGTGCACGCGTGGACCATCACAACCTTAGCCCCTTCTATTTTGACAGGGAACTTTGAGAAGTGATCAAACGCAGCTTGCAGCGGACCAGCATGATGACCGCCATCGGTAGCTATTGCAACGAACTTGGCACCCTGTCTTGCTGCTTCAATCGCGATGAGAAAGCCATACGGCACGAGCTCACCAAGCTTGAACCTTCCGGGTGCAAGCAAGTTGGGACTCATCGGCATCTCGAGGTCAGTAAGAACGACATCGAAATCCTGGTTTCCGAGAATCTTCATCGCCTCATCATAGCCAGTGGCCGTTCTGAGCAAGTGTCCCGCCAGACCCACCTTCGCGCTCCTGATGTTTGTGGGAGTATCGTCAATGACGAGAATCCTCAGAGCATCAGTACGAAGTGGCATCGATTTCAGGACAGGCTCGACAGCAGGAGTGAAATTCTTGTAAATCTCAGCTATTGCTTCAGTAAGACCGACAATCTGCATAGCATTTACTACTACGCAGTTTTTCGGCACGCTTGTAGGCTCGTCCTCTCCCGGAACAACGAGATGAATGTAAAATTGCTCTTCGTTGTACTGGCTAGCGATATCACGTTTCTCAGTAAAAATTACGACATCAGCTTCCTCGATCTTTTCAGTGAACATGCTGGGAGTCTTTCCAACGAAAGTAATAAATCTTTTCACCGACTGCATAAGTTCTTTGTACATCACGAGGTGAATCTTGATGGACCGCACAGCCGAAGTTTCTGTAGTATTCATTATATCTCCTTGTTCTATCAACCTTTTTTACGAGATGGTCACTCGAAATCAATGTGCTCTAGTTATATTATAGCATTATTATATATCTTATGTCAATTCAACAATAGCTAGTATTTCTCAAATAAAATATCAATTTTAAGTTTCTTTTTGTGACAAAATTTGTTATAATTATTCAAATAAAAATTAATAAACCGTATTAAAACATGTTTTACCCGAACAAGTTTTTTGAAGAGATTTCAGTGTAAAATAAAGGTTTATTGAGCAATTAAAAATATAAATTATTAAATAACAATCATTATGGCAAAAAATTTGAACGGGCGAGAAAAACCAGAAAAAGTAGTAAAGAAAGAAGGTCATTATGATGCCAGTTCCATACAAGTTCTCGAGGGTCTAGAGCCGGTCAGAAGACGTCCAGGTATGTACATTGGTACTACTGGGCCAGATGGTTTACAGCACCTTATTACAGAGATTTTTGATAACTCACGCGATGAGGCGATGGGAGGCTTTGCCAATCGTATTGAGGTTGTTTTATTGCCAGGAAATAGAGTCAGAGTTACCGACAACGGCAGAGGTATTCCAGTTGATGTTCACAAACAAACAAAAGTTTCAGCTCTTGAAACCATTATGACAGTGCTTCACGCCGGAGGTAAATTTGGAGGAGAAGATACAGGTTATAAAGTTTCTGGAGGACTTCACGGAGTAGGAGCTTCTGTTGTAAACGCACTTTCTACATACATGAAAGTAATTGTTCACAAAGAAGGATATGCATACATGCAAGAATATTCTAAAGGAAAAGTTAAAGCTCCAGTAAAAAAGATTGGTAAGACAGAAAATCATGGAACAGTGGTTAATTTTGAGCCAGATCCAGAAATATTTAAAGAAGGTATTGTTTTTGATTTTAACAGAGTCGTTTCTCACATGAGACAACAAGCATATCTTGTAAAAGGTTTGAGAATTTCTGCTATAGATGCAAGGGGAGTTACAGAGAAATTTGGAGACAAAGAAATATTTTATTTTTCAGAATTCGGAATAGAAGCACCATCACAATCATTTTGTTTTGAAGGTGGACTTTTGTCACTTATTAAATTTTACAATCAATTTCAAAAGCCAATTCACAAAAATGTTTTTTACATAGAAAAGAAAGCTGGCGGCGTAGAATCTGTTGAAGTTTCTCTACAGTATGCAGACGATATTTCATCTAGAATAATGTCTTTTGCAAACGACATTGAAACACCTGAAGGAGGAACACACCTTACTGGTTTTAAAACTTCACTTACAAGATCTTTAAATAGTTACGCCAGAAAGAACAACATGACAAAGGAAAGTGAAGACAACTTCACTGGAGATGACGTACTCGAAGGTTTGACGGCAGTTGTTTCAGTAAAGCTTAGGGAAATACAATTTGAAGGACAGACTAAAGCAAAACTCGGTTCTGTAGAGGCAAGAGGGGCCGTAGAAGAGGTATTTGGTGAGGCCTTCGCAATGTTTCTTGAGGAAAACCCAGACGACGCTAGATCTATTATATCTAAGGTAATTTTGGCTCTTAAGGCGAGAAAAGCGGCAAAGGCAGCTAAAGATTCTATTCTTAGAAAAGGTGCTCTTGAAGGAATGACACTTCCAGGAAAGTTGGCTGACTGTCAAAGTAAAGACGCTTCAGAATCCGAGCTTATTATTGTGGAGGGAGATTCTGCAGGAGGTACCGCAAAGATGGGACGAGATAGAAAAATACAAGCTATCCTTCCATTAAGAGGAAAAATATTAAACGTGGAAAGGGCAAGACTCGATAAGATGCTTGATTCAGAACAAATTAAAAATCTTGTTATTGCTATCGGTGCAGCTATTGGAGATACATTTGATATTGAAAAATTAAGATATCACAAAATAATTATTGCTACAGATGCCGACGTTGACGGAGCACACATTAGAACTCTTCTTTTAACTTTGTTCTACAGATATTTCAAACCACTTATAGAGAATGGACACATTTGTATTGCTCAGCCACCACTTTATAAAGTTAAAGTTGGAAAAGAGGCTCATTATTTTTACACAGAAGAAGAAAAAGTCGCATTCTTTAAGAAATCTAAAATTTCTGATTCTGAAGTAGCCGAAGAGGAGATTGTCGAGGAAGAAATTGCAGAAGGTGCCGAAGTAGAAACCAAAAAAGGACCAAAAGTTTCAGTACAAAGATATAAAGGTTTGGGAGAGATGAACGCCGATGAACTTTGGGAAACAACAATGGATCCTGCAAGAAGAATGATGATGAGAGTTTCTATTTCTGATGCACAAGAAGCCGACAAAATATTTGATATGCTTATGGGAACAGATGTTCCATCAAGAAAAGCTTTCATCCAGTCAAATGCAAAGATGGCGAATATAGATATTTAAAAGAATATAAGGGTTTAGTATAAGTATAAGTAAAAACAACATATAAACAAAAAGAG
>JAVHRR010000033.1:2380-11050 GCA_036171775.1 Minisyncoccota bacterium | reverse complement strand
CCCTCTTTTTGTTTATTTGCTTCTTATTTAGTAGATATAAACACTACATGTTTTACTCAATATCGTACCATTTGAATTTACAGTAACTGTAGCTGTTTTGGTTCCAGAAGAGAAGTAGCTTTTGCTTACAGTATTCATATTTGAATATAAATCATCAGACCCGCTCCATTTATATGAATAGTACCCATTTCCTCCAGAAACAGTTGCGTACCAAGTAACAGGACTTCCCAAATAAGATGTTTGAGGGTTTGCAGAACAATCTAAACTTGTACTTGTCCATGCGTAAGATGTTCCATAAGCTGGATTTTGTACAACAGTAGTATTTCCGTAGTTGTAATTGTTGGTGTAATTATATGTAAGACCATCTATTTTTATAGGAACAGTGATTTGATTATTGCTTTCAGAGTTTTCATCAATCATGTTTAAAGGATCTGCTGTTATGTAAGCTGTGTTAACACCTGTATTTGAAGGGCTATCAAAACTTGTAGTAAAAGCAATTCTGTCTCCTGGTTTTATAGAAGCTTGGTATTCAGAGTCGTAATATGGAGTTGTTCTTGAAGGGGAGTTGATTCTAAGTTTCCATTCTCCAGAAACATTTGTTCCAACATTTTTAACTTCAAATTTAATTGCGATTTCATCATTAAATCCTGCATAATTTGTTTGCATGAATTGTTTTGATGCAGGGTCTATAATGCCTGTTGAAACAAGAGTCACTTCTAAGTCAGACTTACCGTAATAAGCTTTTTTAATTTTAACAGCAGCATTTGTGGTGACAGATTTATCAGATGTTTTGTCTGCTTCTTTTTGAGTGGCAAGATTTCCTCCAGTTGTATCTTCGATAAACAAAGATGAAAGGGTAGTAGATACAAAGTTAGAACCATAACCGAATATTGCGGGTATGATTTTAAAAGGAAGCCAAAGTACGAGTATAGTAACAGCAAGCATTCCAGCCGCCATTAAAGCTGACAAGAATGATTCCTCCGCTCTTTCCCATAATGTTTTTGGTATTGCTACCGGTTCTTTTATTTCTTTATTCATAAAAATTTAATTATTTAATTAAGCACAAGAAAAGATATTATACGCCACTTGACTTTTATTGTCAAGTTGATACTATTATCTTTATAAAACAACATAAATATATGGATAAACAACAAGAAAAGCAAGGTATTATAAAGCTAATTCGCGACAATAAAGGATATTTCTTTATTAACCTTTTTATTGTCCTAACAATCACTTTTTCTGTGTTGTATCTATTTGACCTGGTTCCTACAGAGTTTAAAACAATAATAGGCAGAGCACCTGTCGCTGAAACAACAGGAAATAGGACAGGAGAACTGCCTTTAAGTATTAAAATCGCGTCTATCGGAGTTGATTCTCAAATATACAATCCGGCAACAACAAGCAATGATGTTTTGAATGACTACCTTCTAAAAGGGGCAGTGAGATATCCTGGTTCGGGCCTTTTAGGTGGTTCTGGAAACATATTTATATTTGGTCATAGTACTGGTATAAAGATCGTAAACAACCAAGCATTTAAAACTTTTAATGGATTAAGAAACTTGAAGAAAGGGGATTTAATAAAGATAAGTTCCTCAAATTATGAATACACATATAAAGTGTTATCTGTAGATATGGAAACAGCTGATAAAGCATTAGTTAAGTTTGATACGAATAGTAAAATATTAACACTTTCTACATGTAGTCATTTTGGTGAAAAAACAAATAGAGATGTCGTTCAGTCAGAGTTTGTCTCAAAAAAGGCATTATAAATATTGATTAATGTTTGTCACTCCTATGTATAGGAGTGACAATAATCACTAACAATAGCAATGTAAAAGGCGGTTGGGATGTCCCAACCGCCTTTTCTTCTATTCCCTACCTTCTTTTTCCTTTTTAATCTTCTCAATAAAATCTTTCAAATCCATTTGGCCTAGCTGTCCTGCACCCCTACTTTCTACAGAAATTTTATTGGCCTCAATATCTTTATCACCAATAATTATCGTATAAGGAATTTTATTATTTTTTGCGTCGCGAACTTTTCCACCCATGTTTCCATCTTTTGTATCGCAGTCTACTCTAAAACCAAGATCTTTTAGTTCCTTTGCAATTTTTTCACCATGTTCGTTATGGTTTTCTCTAATAGGAATTATTTTTACTTGAACTGGAGCAAGCCAGAGAGGGAATGCACCGGCGTAGTGTTCAATAAGTATCCCCATAAATCTTTCAGGGCTTCCTATGATAGCTCTGTGTATCATCATTGGAGTTTTTACTTTTCCATCTTTGTCAGTATAAGTAAGTCCAAATCTCTCAGGCATAATAAGATCAAGTTGTATTGTAGAAATCTGCCATTCTCTGCCTATAGAATCTTTTGTGACGATATCCATCTTTGGTCCGTAAATAGCAGCTTCACCAATCGCTGTTACATATTTAATTTTATTCTCGATCAAAATTCCCTCGAGGATTTTTTGTGCTTTGTTCCACACCTCTTCTCCACCAAGATATTTTTCTGGCTTTTCAGGATCCCAAAGTGAAAGACGAATAGTATAGTTCATCTTGTAGGTAGCAAGAGCTTTTTTAATTATTTCCAAAACATTTACGAACTCATCTTTTATCTGATCTTCTCTGCAGAAAGAGTGTCCATCGTCTTGGCAGAAACATCTTAGTCTTGTTAGTCCGTTTAGCTCTCCTGTTTTTTCGTCTCTATATAGGTTTGCAAAGTCAGCAATTCTCAAAGGTAAATCTCTATAGCTTCTGCCTTCAGATGCATAAATCTGGGTGTGTTGAGGACAGTTCATAGGCTTCAAGAAATATTCTTCCTTTGTGTAGTTGGACATAACTTTAAGCATGCTGTCTTTGTATTTTTCATAGTGTCCGGAAACTTTGAAAAGTTCTGCTTTGTTTATGTTTGGTGTGTGGACTTCTTGATATCCAATGCCTCTTTGTAATTCGTTTGAATAATTAATAATTTCTCTTCTGACGATAGCACCTTTAAATGTGTAGAGGGGAAGTCCTGGACCAACAAGATCTGAGAATACGAAAAGCCCAAGCTCTTTTCCAAGTTTCTTGTGGTCGCGTGCTTTTGCTTCTTCCATTCTTTTTATATAAGAATCAAGTTCTTCTTTTGTTTCAAATGCCAAGCCGTAAATTCTTGTAAGCATTTTGTTATTCTCATCTCCTTTCCAGTATGCTCCTGCAAGTCTTTCAAGTTTGAATGCACCATTCTTTATTTCATCCATACTTTCAACATGGGGGCCAGCACAAAGATCAACAAAGTCTCCAGAAGTATATGTGGTAAGAATTTTTCCTTCGCTAGCGTATTCTTTTATAAGTTCAAGTTTGTAAGGATTTCCTTTGAAAAGTTTCTCCGCATCTTTTAGTGAAATTTCTGCTCTTTCAAAAGATTTTATTTTTTTTACAAGCTCTCTCATTTTCTGTTCTATCTTTCCAAGATCTTTGTCCGTAATAGGTGTTGAAAAATCAAAGTCATAGTAAAAACCATTATCAATTGCAGGTCCTGTTGCAATATTTACATCCGGCCATAATTCTTTAACAGCTCCGCCGAGTAAGTGGGCGAGAGAGTGTCTCATTCTGTGTAACTTTTCGTTTTCTTCCATGTTGTTTTGTGTTGTTAATTTTTAATAAAAAATAGCCCCGATAAAAAACGAAAAATCGTTTTCTATCGGGGCGATTCTAATCGCGGTTCCACCCGATTTACCCGTTGAAAATGTTAATACATTTTGGTGGGCTTCTTAATTTACAGAAGCTGTTTTTCTAGGTGGTTGGTGGCCACAACAATTTCTATATGCCTATGATAGTCAATTGAGTAAGTGATGTCAAACGGTTAAAAAGATAATTTAATTCGTTTAGTACACATATACGCTATAGCGTATATGTGCAAAGGAAATGATTTATATTTATGGTTTGACAGAACACCTCGGGGGGGGGGTTAAACTATTGTAAATTAGTCTTTTAATTATTATTAACTAAATTTTTCTGAAATTAGCTTGGCTATATAAGGAAAATAAAAAATATGAAGAAATCACAATCACCTGAATTTGAATTTGTGAATGAGCAAGACAAGAAGGAATTTGAAGAAATACCTAAAGCTGAGCAGAAAATTTCAATGAAAATTTTTAATAATGAGAACAAGAATGGCAATAAATCACCTGAGAAAGAAACAAAAAAAAACAGAAGACGCAATGACATCACAAGAAACGGCTTCATCTGAGGAAGGAGAACTAGAAAAAAACTATAAAGAGGCTTATAAAAAGGCTAAATTAGAAGAAGTAAATAAAAAAGAGAAGTGGCTTACGTTTCTAGACGCTGCGAAAGAACTGAAGGTCCAACATCCTGGTATGAAAATTGAGTTAGAGAAAAGTGACATTGATGATTTAAAAAAGGCTATTAGTGATGTTTATGATGGTCTAGACTTGGCAAGTTGGGCTTGTGACTTAAAACTTATTAGTCCTGAGAATGCGAATCTCTCTCGTGCTGATTGGGATAAAATTGATAAGACGTTTGGTAACGAGTTTTATAAACAAGAATGGGCAACTGTTGTAAATATGCTCGTCAGTATAATAACACTTGATCCCAAAGGAAAAGAACATAGTTTGGCATGGAAGCTTACACCAACAGATTTGCACTACCTTGATAAGGGAATTAAAGAAAAAATCGATAGAATCGACGCAGAAAAAAGTTCCTGGGGCGATGATTTTAAAAGAAAAGTGAGGTTCATCACACCATATTTAGATAGATTTGATTAAATTTTTTAAAGATAGAAAAATTGGCAAGGTTCAACCTTGCCAATTTGGTATTCGAAACTATTCCAAAACTTTTAATCTATCAACAATCAAACTTATTTCCCCGTTTCTTTCGGAAACTTTGCAAATACAAGCGATACATTTGTCGGGGACAATGGCAGATTTATACTGGGCGTAGGTTTTTGGAAATACGACAGCATCTATTGAACCAGTGAAGTCGGCGATTTTTATGAAGGCCATTGGCTCGTTATTTTTTGTCATTATCTCTTTTACTTCCTCAATAATTCCACCGATAGGTTTGCCAGCGTCTATTTGTGATTTTAGTGCTTCAGCGTCTGCTGAATCAGTAATAGGTAAATCCTTTATTTTTTTAATGCTTATTTGTTGCTTTTCTAAAGTCGCTCTGTATTTATCAAGTGGGTGTCCGGAAATGTAAAGTCCAAGCAATTCTTTTTCCCAGGCTAGTTTGTCTTTCATTGTGGCTTTTTCGGCAGGCTCGAGTGTGAAGGCTTCGTATTTTGCGGTCTCCGTAGGCAAACCGTCAAACATTCCAAAAAGAGAATCTTGATTTTGATTTTTCTTGCTGACTTCTTTATTGTATTTCAAAAGATTTTCACTATTTGCAAGCATGACACCACGGTCTGCAAATTCATCGAGTGCACCAGCTTTTATAAGGGCCTCGAGAGATCTTTTATTCATATTTTTATCAATAATTCTTTCAAGGAAATTTGAAAAGGAAGTAAATCTGCCATTTTTCTTTCTCTCGGCAATTATTACTCTCGATATTTCCTCACCGAAGTTTTTTATTGTCGTGAGTCCAAAACGAATCTTGTCTCTGTCTGTACCGACTGAGTGTACGTCTGCGCCTTTTGTTTTTACTACAGTGAAGTCACTATAACTTTCATTTACTGATGGGGGCAAAACAGGAATACCCATTTTCTTGCAGTCGTTCATAAACTCACCGATTTTTTCTACATCACCAGAATCTGCAGTAAGCACGGCAGACATATAGATAGCAGGAAAGTTTGCTTTCATGTATGCAGTCTGGTACGCGACGCGTCCGTAGCTTGCAGCGTGAGCTTTGTTAAATCCGTAAGCTGCAAAAGGCTCGATAAGTTTCCAAAGAGTCTGTGCCTTTTTTTCTGTAAGACCATTATCAACGAAACCTTTTAGAAGTTTTTCTTTCTGGGCTTCCATTTCAGCGGGGATTTTCTTTCCCATAGCTTTTCTGAGCTTGTCTGCTTCGAGCCAAGAATATCCCGCAAGCTTAATAGCGGTAAGCATAACGTCATCTTGATATGTAATAACCCCGTATGATTGATCAAGAATATCTTTGAGCCTTGGATCAAGATATTTTACTTTTTCTGGGTGGTGTTTTCTGTCTATATAATCTGGAATAGATTCAAGCGGACCGGGACGATAAAGAGCGACCATAGCGTTGATATCGTGAATAGAAGAAGGCTTCAAATCTTTCAAAAATTTGGTTAGACCTTGTCCGTTGAGTTGGAAAAGTCCCGTCGTATCTCCACGGGCGAGAAGTTCAAAGGTAAGCTTGTCGTCTAGAGGAATGGCTTCTATATCAAGTCTGATATTTTCTATTGCTTCCACACGTCGCATTGCTTCAGCAAGAATAGAAAGGTTTTTAATCCCGAGAAAGTCGAATTTTAAAAGACCAACTCCGTCTTCTCCAACATCGTACATATCATATTGAGTAATAATCTTACCTTCACCTTTTGGATCGTATTGAAGCGGAACATAATTGATAAGTGGCGTAGGCGCTATCACAACTCCAGCAGCGTGAACAGAAATGTGTCTTGCACAACCTTCAATCTTTCTTGCCATATCAATGATTGTTTTTGCATCTTTGTTCGAATCATAAAGTTCTTTAAGTTCGGTAACTTCATTGAGCGCCCTTTTTAAGGTCATTGGAAAACCCTGCGCGCCCATAGGTACAAGCTTTGCGATCTTGTCTGCAAGAGGAAGGGGATATCCCATGGCGCGAGCAACGTCACGACATGAACCACGGGCCATCATGGTACCAAAAGTTCCTATTTGTGCGACGTTTTCTTTTCCGTATTTTCTTCTTGTATATTCAATAACGTCGTCGCGTCTATTGTCGGCGAAGTCCATATCAATATCGGGTGCAGAAGGTCTTTCAGGATTTAAGAACCTTTCAAAAGGAAGTTTATATTCAAGAGGGTTTACTTTTGTAATACCAGTAAGATATGTGACGATTGAACCTGCAACTGATCCTCTGATGTTTGTGTAGATACCATTTTCAGCTGAGAATTTTAAAAGATCAGCCACAACAAGAAAATATTGTGCATAACCTTTATTTTTAATAATCTCAAGCTCGTATTCAAGTCTGTCCGTAACCTCTTTTGTTGGTTTTAAATTTCTTTTTTCAATTCCTTCGTATGCAATCTTTTTTAACTCTTCATCATAAGATAAACCGTCCTCAACAATAAACTTTGGAAATACCCAAGCTTTTTGACCAAGAACAATTTCCACATTGCACATGTCAGCAATTTTCAAAGTGTTTTCTAGAGCTTCTGGAGTGTCTTTAAAATATTCTTCAGCTTTTTCGCTAGTGATAAATGAGAAATCATCAGCACTTTCTTTTTGTTCTCTGTCTGTAAAGTCAGAATGTGAGTTTACCTGGACAAGTGTGTCTCTAGCCGCTTTATCTTCAGGATGTAAATAATAAACATCATGTGCTGCTACTAGCGGTGTTTTTGTTTCTTTTGCGATTTTTATAATTTTCTCTTTAAGTTCTATTTGACCTTCTATTTCTGGATGGTGAGTAATCTCTAAGAAAAAATTATCAGCACCAAATATTTTCTTGAACCAATCTATAGACGCTACAGCCTTTTCTTTATCGCCATTTTTTAATGCGTAGGAAACCTCTCCAGAAAAATGGGGCATAATACAAATAAGTCCTTCAGAATATTTTTGTATAAGTTCGCGGTCTATTCTTGGCTTATAATAAAATCCTTCAAAATAAGAATCAGTAACAAGCTTTATAAGATTTTTGTATCCGACTTCATTTTTAGCCAAAAGTACCAAGCGAGTTCTACGATTGTCGATACCACCTTGTTTGTCGTTTCTTGTTCTAGAAGCAACATAAAAGTCTACACCGATAATTGGTTTAATTTTATTTTTCTTACAAGTCTGATAAAACTCGATGGTTCCGTACATGTTTCCTGCATCTGTAAGAGCGAGCGCTGACATACCTAAGTCCTTTGCAGTTTTAACAAGCTCATCCAAATGTGGCAAAGCATTGAGGAGGGAATAATGTGAGTGGGTATGTAAATGGATAAATTTTTCTGACATGTATGTATTAATAGTATAACAAAATAAAACACAATTTAACTCGTTGACATGTATATTTGTAAGTCGTAAAATTAGGTCGGAGGTGAGTTCTTCTCGTTATAGCAAAATTTGTAAAGAATTAAGGGGTAAATATGTCTAATATAGATGTAAACAAAAAGCACCTCGCGTATGCTTTTCTTTGTCCCACAAACCGCGTCGCTACAATGCTCGAAAACAATTGTAACGAATGGGAGCTGTTTCAGAATCCAACTTGGTTGCTCGACCACTATTTCAAAAGTAGTGGTGTGGAGTTGAGCGAACAAGAAATAAAGGAGATAACTGAATTTACCAAGACCAGAAATGGCAGACAGGTAACAGAGGCATTTTTGTGCCCGATAAATCGTCATTGCACTCGTGTGAAGCATGGCCAGTCCGACAAGTATTTTTTAATTGATGGCAATTATGAATATTTGATCGAACATTACATCGTAGCAGGAGGTGCCGCAGCCTTTGCAAAAAGAAGGGAAGATGTTCTTTACAAAGAGTATTCAGGAAAACTGTAGGCAACTACAGAGGGGGGGGGGGGGGGGGGGGGGGG
>JAVHRR010000033.1:1033-2370 GCA_036171775.1 Minisyncoccota bacterium | reverse complement strand
ATTGATTAAATAATCTGTATGAATAAAATAAATATTAAATACATTATAGGAATAGATGAAGTTGGTAGAGGACCTCTTGCTGGCCCAGTGGCGGTTTGTTCTTTTAAAATGCCTGTAAAATTTAGTGTGAGAGAATTTGGTAAACTAAAAGACTCAAAAAAATTAACTCCAGCCAAAAGAGAAGAAATTTTTGGGCGATTTAAAAAAATAAAAAATAGTCAAGTTCACCATGGTGAACTTGACTACCATGTGTGTTATGAGAGTGCAAAAAATATAGATAAATTGGGTTTAAGCAAAGCAATTAAAAATTGTTTAGAAAAATCCTTGGCCAAACTTAAAGTGAAGCCGGAAGAATGTCTGGTATTACTTGATGGGGGACTTAAAGCTCCAGAAAAATATATAAACCAGAAAACAATTATAAAAGGTGACGAGAAAGAAAGGGCAATAGCTTTTGCTTCAATAGTCGCAAAAGTCTCAAGGGATTCTTTGATGTGTAAGCTTGCAAAAAAATATCCAAAATATTCTTTTGAAATACACAAAGGCTACGGAACAAAAAAACATTGTGAATCTATAAAAAAACACGGGCTTTGCTTTGAGCACAGGAGGCTTTTTTGCAAAAATTTTATTTAAATTATTCAGCATGCCCTAGAACGAAATTAGAAGGGGACAATAATTATGCGGTCGCATAATTATTGTCCCCTTATATTTCTCAATCCAGTAATATTTATATACACACCTCCAGATTAGGGAAAACCGACAAATGAGCCCGCATATTTCTAAGTGCTATTGACACATTCTATTTAATATGATAAACTAGAACTAGGTAAAGTACAACGAAGGTACATGGAGGAAATATGGAAACATGGTTCTCTGCCGGCTTTTACTTCAAGAAGATAGAGGGTCAATGGTTTGTGTTAGGAGCAACCGACTTACGGTTTCCTGACGATGTAAAACCTATCGGGGGCTGCAAGAAAAACGAGTCTCATCCCGATGAAACCCTTAAGAGAGAAATGAACGAGGAGACGAAGGGTTTGGTGTCTCCGCTCGGTTTCAAACAGGTCCATAAAGAGGCACACGGTGAACACACGAAGTATTACTATCTGGTCACCGAAGCTACGCAGGACCTTGCTGATCCCGATGAAGAAATAAAAATCATCGAACCCGATGGACAGCTGCTGGTGGTGAAGTACTGGAGATTTGAGGAATTTTCCAAAAAAGTCTTCAGAAATCACCGCGAGGGTTTTAACAAGGCGGTGGTTGCGATGATAATGCGGGACAAGACGTTTCCTAATGCATAATGCGAAAAATAAGGGCCTGGGGTTTCAACTGCCACCCCC
>JAVHRR010000033.1:0-1023 GCA_036171775.1 Minisyncoccota bacterium | reverse complement strand
GGCCCCTCACTGTTTCTGTCCGATAAACAATGATAACAAAATGGTGTTTTATACATTGACACAATTCTATTACATGATATAATATAAAAAGAGTAAGAAAAGACAGAAAGGGAGAAGATATGAAAAAAAATATATTTGGGGTAATGGTTCTCGTAGTGGCAGTAATGCTTGCGGGGACTGTCTCCGCCGAAACTTCCGTTTCAGATCCTGTAAACGTTGTGGGAGTCTCAATCAGCTCAGTGAATGCCAACATGCTCATGGAGATGGACAAGACGTTGAAAAGCGTCGCGTCGCAGGCTGACACCGATCAGCTGCTGTCATTAATTGGGGAGAGCATGTCGAACGATAAGACACAGCTCATGAACGTTGGAAAAAACGAGCTGGCCGCATGGCAGAACGCACTGCGGAAAAGTGCCGTTAAACTTGATCTGCGGGTTATAAAATTAGCAGACAAGGGTACCGTGACCACAAACGACGTGCAGAATATCAGGGATCAGTACAAAAAGTACAGAAACTTGAAGGCTGAAGCAAACGAAAGACTTTCATTTTTTGAACTTAATATTCCTGACAACCGCTGGGAAGCTGAATACGAGAAGTTTGAAGATGTTTATCTGTTTTTAAACGCTGATGATAAAAACCAAAACATACGGAGGTTTTTTATCAAAAAAACAGGGAAAGATGTCCTTGTGCAGAAAGGAACGGCGTTCAACATATGGATGGGGGCAATCAGTTCTGTAGTAACATGGTTCGTGATAGTTGCCCTTTAATCCTTAGTCTGCGAAATAAACCCGCCCGGAATCAATTCCGGGTGGGTTTTTACATTGTTTAAAAAAGGGCTTTCTTTTTTTTATGAAATAAGCTATACTCTTTTCACTATGGTAAACCGAATGAGACACAATAGATCCCAGAGAGGTAGCACGCGATCACATCACGGGCTCAAGGGTCTTTCACTTACAAAGTGCCCAGATTGTAATAATCCTGTAATGAGACATCAAGCATGTTCAAATTGCGGTAAATACAGAG
>JAVHRR010000032.1:0-2000 GCA_036171775.1 Minisyncoccota bacterium | reverse complement strand
TATTCTCAAGCTCAGCTTCTTGAGGTTTTACAAATTGAATATCGATTGAATCCATACACTTTTCCCCTAGATAAAATTCTCTGACTCTACGTCATTATTATTCTTTTGATTTGGCACTGAAACATTAAACTTTACTCGCTTCGCTATTTTTTCATTGTTGAATTTTCTTTCGTATCGCCCCTCAAATTCATTGGCCCCTTTTATATTCATAAGAACATGGTGAGGGTCTACCTTTGAACAATACAGAAGGGCCTGCCCAAGCTTAAGTTTTTTTATTTCGTTTGGATGAACGACATATTCTTCAACTTCACGAACTGACTTCATTCCCGTCTTTGTGTCTCCAAAAAATCCATCTTCGGCCTGGTGAGTTTCTTTTGTAGTCTTTTTTGTTCCAAGGAGACTACAAAACCATTCCACGTCTTCCGAATCCTGCACCTGAAACACTACCTTGTTGGCGGTGTTCTCGTTCATTTTCAGGGCCAGACTTTGCTCTATATGGTCAAGGCTTTTTCTACTTTGGTAAGTGACAACAATACTAATTCCAGCACCGCGGGCCTTCTCGATAAATTCTCCAAAGTCCGGCGTAGCAAAAGAAGCAAATTCATCAATAATAAGCGTGACTGGATTTCTCTGGTAGTTTCTGTCGTCGTAAATGTTACCGACAGTTTTCATCAAGTCCTGAAGAATTAGTTTCCCCATGATTGCGGCAGTCTCTTTCAGTTTTAAATTGTTCATCATGAAATACGTTATCTTTCCTGAACTCATCGCTTCTTTTAAATTAAACTCTTCGTCGTGGCCAATTTTATGCGCGACAATCTCCCCTGCTGACGAATTTAATATTTTTGAAATTTGAGTTACCAAGCTCAGATAGTTTTCTTTTTTATTGGTTGTAAGTTCTTCGCAAATTCTCTTTAAGTCGGCCCTAAACATTTCAGGATAATTTAAAAGACTAACCGCCGACACCATATCCATTCTAAAGCTTGGGTCAGTTAAAAACTGGTACAGATCACCCAGGTGGAAAGTCTTATGTGTCATGTCTCTTTGGTAACAAAAAGCTTTTAAAATAATCAGGAGTGCATTCTCAGCAGAATTTTTATAAAATGACTCCGACCAAGTAAAGGCGTTCATTATCTGAGAAGAGATTTCCGTTTCAGTTCCAAGACTGATCGGATTATAAGCGTAAGAAGTTTTTGGATCAGACATTGAAATCATGGCGAGATCATTTCTGCGCCAGTAGTGTTCAGTTGCTCCGGCCATCCAGTCGATTAAATCAACTTCACCTTTAAAATCAAAAAAGATAATCGCATGGCCTTTGGCGATTCGATCTTCCAGCATAACTTTTAAAAGATTAGTTTTTCCGGCACCAGAACCCCCAATAATCTGAGTGTGATAATTTAAGTTTCTGTCAGTCAGAAAAGCATTCCGCTCGTATCCTACCTGCATAACGGTATCTGGCTTACTTACTGGCTCTTCTCTTTTTCCCCATATTAAATTTGAAATAAACCCTACAGGCATTACTCCAATAAGGGCCATTCTTCCAGTTATAGAATCCAGCCACTCAGAAAACTTTTGAAGACGACTCAATCTTTCGTGCTTACTTCTAGTAAAATAAACCATTGGGTACGAGAGGGGCAGAGACATCACTACAAATAAGAATCCGTACCATAAAAACTTTCCGGTATTAGTATTCTCTTGTTCTCCGCTGGCCGATTCTAATGCCTTCGCTGATTGTGCTTTATCAAATGAAGTAGGCTTACCATTACGAAACGCCTCTAAATCATCACGAGCAATTATAAGATCGTTGTTCAAGCTAGGAATAGATTTTTTATCTTTTGCCAGCGACTCTCTATTTGTATTCCATTCTTTTTCAGTTTCTTTATATCTTCCTTCTAGCTCTGATTTATCTTCGATGGTTTTTGCTCGACGCAAGTCTCGATCAATTCTTTGGGCATCTTCGACATTTGACTGTATTGAGTATCCCAGCATTTGAATCTCGGACT
>JAVHRR010000031.1:0-10989 GCA_036171775.1 Minisyncoccota bacterium | reverse complement strand
TTTAGAATAATTTAAAAATGGAGCAAATTAAAGAAAATAACATTAAAAGAATTTTTGGTTTACCAAAGAACACCTTTCTTTTGGGAATTACGAGTTTTTTAAATGATTTTTCTTCCGAGATGGTATTTTCTGTTTTTCCAGCGTTTTTTACATCTGTTTTGCATGCAGGAGCTCAATCTCTTGGGTTTGTGGACGGTATCGCTGAGGGTTTTTCAAATTTATTTAAGATATATTCTGGCAACCTTTCAGATAAGTTTCAAAGAAGAAAACCTTTTGTGGTTTTTGGATACATTCTCGCCGTTTTGACACGACCGTTTTACAGCATTGTTGGAACAGTGAGTGGAGTACTTGGACTTCGTGTTCTTGATAGGGTCGGAAAGGGTCTGCGTGATGCTCCACGAGATGCGATACTCTCCCTTACTACACCTAAAGAAGAAATGGGCAGATCCTTTGGATTTCATAGAGCCATGGACAAGGCTGGGTCAATACTTGGACCGCTCGTTGCTTATTTGATATTAAAAAATTTTCCAATGAATTTTAATGCAGTATTTTTCACTGCATTTTTTGTAGGAATTTTTACCATAGTATCTCTCATCTTTATTTCTGACGTCATAGTAAATAATAAAACTAATAAATTTAGTTTAGTTTCCGCGTTTAAAAGTCTATCTGGGCAGTTTGAGTTTTTTGTACTTTCAATATTTATTTTGTCCATCGGCAGTCTTCCTATAGTGATTATGTTATTAAAAACTCAATCTATCGGTCTTGTTGTCGCTAATATTCCACTTTTCTATATGGTTTATAATCTTTCATACACAGGATTCTCAACGTTTGCCGGAAAAATGGGTGACAAATTTGGTACCAGAAAAATAATATTCGCTGGATATTTCATACTTTTGGTTGGTTATTTCTTTTTAAATCTTGCGCAGTCACCATTGTTTCTCGTTGGCGGCTTCTTTTTATTGGGACTATTTCCAGCACTTACAGATGGGTCTCAACGCGCATTTGCATCTCAGATTTCAGAAGACGAGCTTAGAGGTAGCGCACTTGGTTTGCTAGATGCAGCTGTTGGACTTGGAGCTTTGATATCAGGAATAGGCGGTGGATTTTTATGGGAAGTTTATGGTTCAACAACTACATTTGTTATATCTAGTATCGTAATTGTTTTGGGATTAATATTATTTGGCGTTTCTTCTATTAAAAAGTTTCAGGTATAATTAACCCGTTAAAGTTTTTGTTGACGTTATTGAAAGTGCTCTCATTAAATCTTAGTTTATCAATTAGATTAAGATTAAAATTTTATAAAATGGAGTATTTAAAACAATAACACTTTCATCAACAAAAATTTTCTCGGGTAAATGGAAAAATTAATCTTTTTAGATACTGAAACAACTGGAGCAGAGCTCGGCAAGGATAGACTTTGCCAGGTTTGCTATAAAAATTTCTGTGAAGTAAGAACAGAGTTTTTCAAACCACCACTACCAATGTCAGTGAAGTCTATGAGCATTACTCATATCACAAATAAAATGCTTGAAGGCAAAAAGTGTTTTGAAGGAAGTGAAATGCAGAAAGATCTTAAAAAACTTTTGAAAGACGGAATACTTGTTGCTCATAATGCAAAGTTTGATATTGCTATGCTTGAAGCCGAAGGACTAAAAGTTCCAAAGTTTATTTGTACTTTGCGCGTAGCTAGATTTTTGGATAAAGAAAATAAAATACCAGAATACAATTTACAATTCCTTAGATATTATTTGGATCTTGATATAGAAGCACATGCCCATGATGCTGAAGATGATGTAAAAGTTTTACACGCATTATTTTTAAGACTTTTAGATAAGATAAAAGCTGAAGGAAAAACCGAAGAGGAAGCTATAGAAGAAATGATAGAAATTTCTTCACACCCATCATTGTTTACTAAATTTAATTTTGGAAAACATAAAGATAAGACGTTGGATGAAGTTTCTAAAACAGACAAAAGATATTTAGAATGGCTTCTAGCAGAAAAACTTAAGAACGAAGCTGGGGATGAGGATTGGATTTATACACTGAAACACTACTTAGGGAAATTATTTTGAAGCGCCGGTTTTTCGAGATACGACCTTTTTAATGCTCAAGGTCGGACCTCAAAAAACAAATATTACCGATGGTAATTTTGACTTATGCAAAATTCTGTGCTACTGTCTTTGACGGAAGAAGAAGACAACAGTAAATTAAAGGGGATGTAAAATGGCTGAAAAACTTAGACTTTGGACGACGGTTAATGTTTCTGATTGTGACCTGGCTGATTTTCTTAACAGGCTCCCTGAGCCGAAAGAAGTGCCGGTCGTATATACGGACAAAAAGAATCAGCGTTTTGTAACCATCCGCACGACTCTTTCAGAGTGTGCTTTAGAAAAAATAGTGGAGCGTGTAAAGGCAGATGAAGAAGAAGAACGTAAGGTTTTTAAAACAATACATACACGCTGATATCAAACAAAACCCGACTTTCTGATTATGGGTCAGAAAGTCGGTTTTTTATTTATTTGACTTATTCTAATCTGAACTCAGATTGTTAAGGATGCGCGGAGGGATTATGAATCTTCTAATTAGACTTTGTAATGTCTTTGCTGGTTTTTTGAAAAGAAAGGAAACTACGTATCCAAGAAGGTGGTATAGCTTGGTGATGCTTGGTTTGGAAGAGCAAGAAAGAAAGAGGTATGAGAGTTCTTTATTTGAAAAAGGACAGTACGACGAAAAGAGCGGCAAACAAATTAGAAAATAACCCGGGTTTTGATTTTGTAGTCAAAATCCGGTTTTTATATTGTGTTGTCATTCCCGCGCAGGTGGGAATCTAGTGTAGAATTGAATTAATGATGGATTTCCGCCTGCGCGGGAATGACACACTTTCTTTCATTTTGGACTAAAATAATGTAGTCTATAGACTCAATGGCAGATAAAAATAACAAAAACACTGCTCCAGCTGGAGAAATAATACTTAAATTTGAAAAGGTATCTTTCGAATTTGGACACAACAAACCTATTCTTGAAGAGGTTGATTTTACACTGCGTAGAGGTTCAAAAATCACCCTTATGGGTCAAAACGGCTCAGGAAAGAGTACAATTTTCAATTTAATCACAGGAACCCACAAGCCAGAATCAGGTAGAATACTGTTACAAAACAACCTTACTATTGCCACAGCAAAACAGGTTATACCTCGTGCTGATGCAGAGCTTACAGTAAAAGAATTTTTTGAAAAATGTTTTAAAGAAAAAGTTTATGATATTGAACCAAGAATTGAAGAAGTTCTTGAAGTGGTTAATTTGAAAGCACCACTCGAAAGAGCGGTTATGACTTTTTCAGGCGGACAACAAGCAAGACTTTTACTTGCGTCTGCACTCATTCAAGATCCTGATCTGTTACTTTTGGATGAGCCGACAAATAATTTGGACAAAGAGGGAATTGCTCATTTAACTAAATTTTTGGTTGAATATAAAAAGACTTGTATCGTTATTTCTCACGATGCAGAATTTTTGAATGCATTTACTCACGGAGTTTTGTATTTAGATGTATACACAAAAAAGATTGAACAGTATGTTGGAGACTATTTTGATGTAAGAGATCAAATCACAGCAAGAATAGAAAAAGAGAACATGAAAAATGCTCAGCTTGCAAAAGAGATTCAAGAAAATAAAGACAAAGCAAACTTTTTTGCTATGAAAGGAGGTCAGATGAGGCTTGTTGCAAAAAGAATGAGAGATAAAGCTGAAGAGCTTGAAGAAGAAAAAGTTGATGTTAGAAGAGAAGATAAGACGATAAGACAGTTTCAAATTCCTGCACAAAAAGATTTGGTTGGAGAGATAATTCACATTTCAGAATTTTTTGTCTTTAAGAACCACAAGAAAGTTGCAAGAAAAACAAATATATCTTTAAAGAAAAAAGACCACCTATTACTAACTGGCCCAAATGGCATTGGAAAAAGTACTTTACTTGAGGCTATCGCAAAAGGAACAGCAACTGGCACTAAAATAGCTCCTGGAATTAAAGTTGGATATTATAGACAAGATTTCTCAACCCTAAACTTTGAGGACACAGTTTTTGATTCGTTGATGGCGGTTATGGATAAACACATAGAACAAGAGATGAGAACTATTGCTGCAGGATTCTTGATAACAGGAGATATGGTATATACAAAAATCGGCAGTCTTTCTGAGGGACAAAAAGGACTTGTCGCTCTTGCAAGGCTTGTTCTTGAAAAACCAGGACTTTTAATACTTGATGAGCCGACAAACCATATGAACTTTCGTCACTTGCCAATAATTGCAAAAGCGTTGAGCGATTTTGAAGGGGCAATGATACTTGTGAGCCACGTACCAGAATTTGTAAGCCAGGTTAAAATAACTGAAGTTTTTAACTTAGAGAAATAATCTGATACAATACATTGTATGGAAACATATGATAAATTAGCTAAGCTTTATTTTGAAAGAAGAAATGACAAAAAACGATTTGATTATAATCGTGATATTGATGTTCCTGCATTAATTAAAATGATTGGAAATGTAAAGGGCAAAACAATTTTAGATATTGGTTGCGGTTTTGGTGATCATGCTTTAAAATTATCAAAATAAAATTTTAAAAAATTTATTGGTTTTGATGTTAGCGCAGAACTTATCAAGCTTGCAAATGAACAGCATATTCCTAAAACAATCTTTGAAGTCGGTGACATGAGCAAAAAACTGAAATATCAAAACTCTTACTTTGACATTGTTTGCTCTGGTCTCGCAATACATTACAATAAAAATATAGATTTTTTATTTAAAGAAATTTATCGAGTATTAAAGAAAGGTGGATATTTATGTTTTTCAACAGGCCACCCAGTTTTTAATTTATTAAACAGTTCAAAAGATCACTTGATAGGTATTAGCAAGCCTCCTGATGATAAAGGAGTAATTTTGGGTGATTATTTTGATGAATCATCAAAGCCAAATAATCTAGCGGTCTTGGTAAAATAAATATTCATAATTTTACTTTCGAAACACTTATAAAAGCTGGCTTAAATAATGGATTTGAGCTAGTTGATTACAAAGATGCTAAGCCAGTCAAATCTTCAAAAAAACTTAATCCATATAAATATAAATTAACAACAACTTTACCAACATTTATTATTTTTAAATTTAGCAAAAAATAACAAATCTAACTAATTAATAAGACATGAACACGCCCACTTGGAAGCGAAGCTTCCAAGTGGGCGTGTTCATAACTCCATTGGCGCATATTAATAGTCGTTGTATAATTTAAGTAATAAAGGTCGTTTAATAATTTATTATTACACACATGTCAAAACTAAGCACAATGGATTGGATAGCGATGATTCTACTTATTGTTGGAGGTTTGAACTGGGGTTTTGTAGCATTTGGCTGGAATATAGTCGGTGCTCTTTTAGGAGGAATCCCAATGCTTCTAACAGCTGTTTATTTCCTAGTAGGTCTATCAGCGATCTACATGATATTTATGATGAAGAAGTTGATGGCCCCTGCATCATCAATGTAAATAATCGTAAAGACAAAAACCACTTATTAAACACAGGCGGTTTTTGTTTGCCTCAAATTGACAAACTTGACAGAAAAGTAATTACTTGCTATTATTGTTGAGTAAATAAATCTCACCCGAGATTCATCTCACTGATTAAGCGTAGAAATTTGTCGCAGAATCCGTGCGACATTTTTACATTTAATAATGTCTATTGTTTAAAATAGATCTAATATAAACGGTATTTATCCGTTTAAAATAATAATATGCGTAAAATAGTAAGAAAGGTTGCACCTTTTGACAGATTTGACAGTAAAAAATCTAGAAAGTTTGCAGCACCAAGAAGTGAAAGTAGAACAGCTCCAGCAGCTCATACTTCACATAGTTCAGCCGCGGCAAAACCACGTGCTGATTTTAGTCATGCAAGTGCTAGTCCAAGACCAGCTTCAACTTCAAGTAGACCGGTTTATGCTGGCAGATCTTCATTTGGAGGTCAAAGCGATTCAAGAAGACCATCTTTCGGTGGAGGAAGTAGATTTGGAGGCGGAGATAGAAGACCTTCATTTCACGGCGGATCTCGTTTTGGAGGTGGAAGAAGCAGAGGTGGATTTTCAAATGCACGTAGAAATACTGGTTCAGATATTCACTTTTCAAAATTTATAAATAAAGCAGCCATAATAGAAGAAGTCGCAAAATTTGTTCCAGAACATCTTTTTAAAGATTTTAATATTGACGATAGATTGAAAGCAAATATTTTTGCCAAAGGTTATAACGAACCAACCCCTATTCAAGATAAAATAATTCCTCACGTTTTGCGTGGTTCAGATGTTGTGGGTATTGCTAATACAGGTACTGGTAAAACAGCAGCATTTTTGATACCGCTTATTCAGAAAGTTCTTATGAACCCAAAAGAAGAAATTCTTATTGTCGTTCCTACAAGAGAACTTGCACAACAAATTGAAGATGAGCTAAAAAGCTTTACAGAAGGTATGAAAATATATTCTGTTTGCTGTGTAGGAGGTGCACCAATCGGAAGACAAATATCAATGCTTAAGTATTGGAACAACTTTGTTATTGGAACACCTGGAAGATTGAAAGATTTGGTAAACAGAAGAGTATTAAACCTAAAACCTTTTTCAACAATCGTTCTAGATGAGGCTGACAGAATGCTTGATATGGGATTTATAGCCGATATGAAACTTATCATGTCTCAAATGTCCGCAAAAAGACACACACTATTCTTTTCAGCTACAGTATCTCGTGAAGTTGAACAATTGATTAAGGCTTTTTTGAAAGAACCAGTCACAATATCTGTAAAGACAGGTGACACATCAAAATCTGTTGATCAAGACATTGTTAGAATGAACGGAAAAGAAAAGATAGACGTATTACATGAACTTTTGAACAACCCTGAATTGAGCAAAGTGCTTATTTTCGGAAGAACAAAACATGGTGTAGAAAGACTATCTAAAACTTTGGAACAAAGAGGTTTCAAAGCGGATTCTATTCATGGAGACAAAAATCAATCTGCAAGACAAAGAGCCTTGGGTAAATTTAAAGACGATCATATACAAATCCTAGTAGCGACAGACGTTGCTGCAAGAGGGCTCGATATACCTGATGTAACTCACGTTATCAACTATGATGTTCCTGCCACTTATGACGACTACGTTCATAGAATAGGCAGAACAGGACGTGCAAACAAGAAAGGAAAGGCTTTGACGTTTATTGGATAAAGACTCGCTCGGGTTTGTTAAGGAAAATACCAATACAAAAGGGCGGTTGCTTCGCAACCGCCCGTTTGTATTGGTATAAGTTCGTTGTGGAATATAATGCGCGACCGCGCATTATATTCCCAATAGTTTTAAGCGAGTTTTCCTAAGAAAAACCTTGAAAAGATAAAAAATGAACTACCTCCGAAAAATTTTAAAAATGTTATAATTAACCCGTTAAAGTTTTTGCTGATGTTATTGAAAGTGCTTTTATTAAATCTTGGTTAATTTATAAGATTGAGATTAAAATTTAGAAAATGGAGCATTTAAAACAATAACACTTTCATCAGTAAAAATTTTCTCGGGTAAATGAAACCGATTATAACTGAAAAAGAATATTGGGGAATTTTTGAAGTGGGACTTTTGATAAAGGCGTTAAATGCGGCCGCTGACTTATTGGGTGGAATTATAATATGGTTCACTAGCAAGGCTGTTCTTGTGACATTTATACTAAATTTTTTTCAAAATGAACTTTCTGACAATCCAGACGATTACATTAGTAACTTTATTGTTAATTCGGCCGCGGCTCTTTCTGTAAGCTCACAGTTTATTTTGGGAGCTTATCTTTTTATTCACGGTGTAGTAAAAATGTTTTTATTAATCTGTTTGTATCAAAAGAAGCTTTGGGCATATCCTACAAGCATAATTATTTTTTCATTATTAATACTTTATGAGTCATATACATATTATTTTAATCCCTCAGCCTGGATTTTGGCAGTTATAATATTCGATGTAATTTTGGTATTATTAACAGGACATGAATACGGAGTGCTAAGAAAGAAATCAAAATCTTAAGATAAATACCATGAAAAAATATTATAGTTATACAAGCTTTGATAACCTACTTATTGTTTGTTTGCTCATAATACTTCCAGTAACTTATTGGAAACTTTTTCCACTTCAAGAATATTTTTTAATAACTATAGCTATAGTTGCTACTTTACCAGTTGTTTTGAGTGCATATCGTGCGATTTTAGATAGAAAAATTTCTGTTGATCTTTTGGCGAGCGTCGCTTTAACATTTTCACTTTTGAGTCATGAGTGGTTATCTGCTATTTTTATAAACCTGATGCTTACTTCTGCAAGGATATTCATGACTTATAATGAAGCGCGAGCCAGGAAAAACATCGAAGCTCTGCTTAAATTAAAACCTAAAAAAGTTAAAATTAAACAAGTTGATGGAAAAATAATTGAGATAGATCCTAAAGATGTAAAAATAGGAGATATAATCGTGGTGGACTTGGGTGAGAGAATTCCAATAGATGGAAAAGTAATTTCTGGAGTCGCAGCTATAGATGAGTCTTCTCTAACGGGGGAATCAATGCCAGTTACAAAAGTAAAAGATGATAAAGTTTTTAGTTCAACACTACTTATAACCGGGAATCTTTTAGTGGAAACAGAAAAAATTGGAGCGGAGACCACACTAGAAAAAATAATTAAGCTTGTAGAACAAGCAGAAATTGATAAACCAGATATACACACTTCTGCGGAGAAATTTGCAACATGGTATTTGATAATTGTTTTTGTCGGTGCGTTTGTAGCATATTTTGCAACGCACAACCTTATTTTTGTTCTTGCTATACTTCTTGTTGTTTGTGCGGATGATGTTGCTGTGGCGGTGCCGCTTACTTTTTTAACGGCGATTAGTTATTGTGCAAAACACGGTATTATTGTAAAAGGAGCAAGCTATCTAGAAGCGCTGCGTGATGTTAAGGTGGTTTTTGTCGACAAGACAGGCACACTTACAAAAGGAAAATTGAAAGTGGAAAGATTTGTTTGTGATACACAAGTTTGCGACGAAACAGATAAGAAAAAAATATTGGACTATTCTGGAATATTAGCAATACTCTCTGACCACCCAATTTCAAAAGCTATCGTAAATTATATTGAAAGCGATACGGAAGAAGACGTCGGGACAACCACACCAGACTATTTTACTGAGCATAGCGGAAAGGGAATCTCTGCAGTTTTTAAAGGCGAAAGAATCATACTTGGAAAAACATCTTATATAGAAGAAAGCGGTGTGATTATTTCTGATAATATGAGAAAAAAAATTCTTGCTGAAGAAAATGAGGGTTATAACACAACTTTGATTTCCTTAAACAATGAATTAAAAGGTTTTTTCGTGGTAGCTGATGAGATCAAACTTGATATTAAAAAAGACATAGAGAAACTTAAAGCTTTGGGAGTAGAGAGAATAATAATGCTTACTGGAGACAACGAAAGGGTGGCTAAAAGAATATCAGACAGTGTTGGGCTCACCGAATATCATGCAAATCTTTTGCCTGCGGAAAAATATGATTTTATTAAGAAAACGATTAGTAATAAATACAAAACCATCATGGTGGGTGATGGTATAAATGACGCAGCATCTCTCACCTTGGCTGATATAGGTATTGCGATGGGAGCAATAGGATATGATGTAGCGATAGAATCAGCAAATATAATATTGATGAAGGATGATTTTTCTAAAATCCCTGATCTGATAAAACTTTCAAAATATGTTATGAAAATAGCAAATCAGGATTTTATCATTTGGGGTATTTCAAATGTTTTGGGTTTGGGTTTAGTATTCACAGGTATATTGGTACCAACAGGAGCAGCTGCATATAATTTTATTACTGATTTTTTCCCATTAATTAATTCTACAAGAGTTTTTAGTTTGTATAGAAAACAGAAGTAAATTTCCTCGTATCATTCCCGCGAAGGCGGGAATCCAGGCTTAAACTGAATGAATTATGGATTCCCGTCTCCACGGGAATGACAAATAGAAAAAACAATGACATCAGAAGATTTAAAAAAAGAATTGAATTTATACGCAAATTTTGAAAAGGCAAATCTTTTGCAAAGATTTTTTAAGACAGGAAAGGGACAATATGGAGAAGGCGATATATTTATTGGTGTAATGGTGCCAAACACAAGAAAAGTCGCAAAAAAGTTTATAAATTTATCGCTCTCAGAAATAGAGAAATTATTGTATTCAAAAATACACGAAGAAAGACTTTGCGCTTTGCTTATTTTAGTGGAGAAGTTCGCCATGGCGAACCTGGGTGAAAGAGAAAAAATATATTATTTTTATATAAAAAACGCCAAGCAAGTAAATAATTGGGATTTGGTAGACCTTTCTGCACCAAAAATAGTGGGTGAGTACCTATTAAACAAAGATAAAAGTATCTTGTATAAATTTGCTATATCTAGAAATCTTTGGGAAAAAAGAATATCTATACTATCTACTTTTACTTTTATTAAAAATGGAAAATACAAAAATAGTCTTAAAATTGCAAAAATTTTATTAAAAGATAAACATGATCTTATTCATAAAGCGGTTGGCTGGATGTTGAGAGAAGTGGGGAAGAAAGATTTAGCCGAGGAAGAAAAGTTTCTAAAGAAATATTACAAGATAATGTCACGAACAATGCTTCGCTACGCAATAGAAAAATTCCCTGAAGAAAAAAGACGTGAATATCTTAGGAAATAGTTTTAAAGTCAATATATACATGACTATTTGTACTTAGGAGACAATATGAAAAACATAACTACCGCTGTAATGCTGGTGACCGGGCTGATAATGATGCCCCTCATAAGCGTTGCCGGAGAAGTTCGCGGAAGCATCGAGTCGCAGAGCCTCAAAGTTGAGGGAGTGAAAGGGCTCGCGTCTCAGGTGAACCTCTACATCCACGGGAAGCCCGGGACTCTGAGGTGGTCCGCCTGGTC